>CANGLL010000001.1 GCA_947454605.1 Methylococcaceae bacterium
TGCATGGCTTGCGTACGGATTTGTACCTCTATGCGATTGCCCTCGTCATCATGAATAACCGTATGTAAAGATTGATAACCATTTTCTTTAGGCTTAGCGATATAGTCGTCAAATTCATTAGGGATATAGTCCCATAAGCTATGCACAATACCGAGTACGGTATAGCATTGGATCAAGTTATCAACAATGACACGCACGGCTAATAGATCATAAAGCTGATGGATATCTAAATGCTTTTTCTGCGTTTTTTTCCAGATACTGTAGATATGCTTAGGACGGCCATAACAGGCACTGCTAATGTTTTCGGCAGTTAATTGTGCTTGTAATTGCGTGACAAAGCTTTCAATACAGTTTTCACGTTCTAGGCGTTTGGAGGCGAGTGATTTGGCGATGTGTTTGTAATCATGAGGATTGATGTATCTAAATGCCATATCCTCGAGTTCCCACTTAATTTGATGAATACCTAAGCGGTTGGCAATGGGGGCATAGATATCTAAGGTTTCTTTGGCTATATAGTGGCGTATTTCTGCAGGTTCATTAGGCAAATGACGCAGTCTAAGAATTCTATAGGCTAATTTAATTAGAATTGACCTGACATCATGGGTCATTGATAGCAACATGCGCCTTAAGGTTTCTGCTTCATGGGGTGAGGCAGAAACGGCCGGGGAATAGATTTTGAGTGAGTTTAACCAGTTAACATCTTTAACTAAGATGGCAACCGTCTCGCCAAATTCCGCTTTAATATCCAGTGGGATGATTGACTTTGCCAGTCTGGGGTCTGTTAGTAAAGTGGCTAATACAGTATTAACGTCAACGTTGTAAGTGTCCAAAAATTCAGCGACATCAATGCTTTTGGGAAGGTGAGAGTTGGGCTCAATGGGAATAAACTCAATAATGCTGAGTGCACGCTTAATAAGGCTGACTTGGTCGGTTGTAAAATCGCTAAATAGAGCTTTGTCTGTCGGTGAATTGTGTTGCATTAAATTATTGTAGTGGATTATGCAAACTTAGCAATTCGTACGATAACATTATCGATGATAAGCCTGCAGATTTTGGCAAAATAATGTTAATATTCAGCATTTTTAGGTGCTGCGAAAACAGTTAACTATTGATCGGTAGTACTTGTTTTAATCTTTTTAGTGAGGTTTTATGACTAACCCCGTTGCTTTATATGAATCATCTTTATCATCTTTAAAGCTTATTGCGCGTGGAAAAGTGCGTGATATCTATGATATTAGTGATAAGTATATGTTGATAGTAGCAACAGATAGATTGTCAGCCTTTGATGTAATATTGCCTGATCCTATTCCCGGAAAAGGTAGAGTGTTAACCCGTATATCAAATTTTTGGTTTGATAAATTAGGTTATATTATGCCTAATCATATATCTGATCTAACTTTAGCAGATGTATTGCCTGACGCATTAGAAAGAGCACAGGTTGAAGGTCGCGCCGTAGTAGTAAAAAAACTTAAACCTTTGCCTGTTGAAGCTATTGTTCGAGGGTATTTGATTGGCTCGGGTTGGAAAGATTATCAAAAAACGGGCGAAGTCTGCGGTATTAAATTACCCGAAGGTCTACAGCAAGCTGAGCAATTGCCTGAACCTATCTATACACCGTCTACCAAAGCGGCAGTAGATCAGCATGATGAGAATGTGTCTTTTGAAAAAACTGTCGCCTTAATGGGGCAAGATTTGGCAGAACAAGTTAGAAATGCAAGTTTAAAGATTTATAAAGAGGCTGCGGCGTACGCAAAAGAGCGTGGCATTATAATTGCGGATACCAAGTTTGAATTTGGTGTAGATGATGCGGGTGTGTTGTATTTAATTGACGAGGTGTTAACGCCAGATTCTTCAAGATTTTGGCCTGCAGATGAGTACCAAGTGGGTATAAGTCCTCCTAGTTTTGATAAACAATATATACGTGATTATTTGGAAACCTTAGACTGGAATAAAACAGCGCCTGGTCCATTATTACCATCAGAAGTCACTGGTTTCTGTGCAAAAAAATACGCTGAAGCGGAAACGAGATTAACGTCAAGTATTTAATCAGTTAAAGTTTCTGATTTTTATTGGCTAACAATTAGTGCTGATATTAAGGATTTTTTGCTAATAACCTTAAGATAATTAAGGTATAATATTTAACAAATATGTATGAATATAAACTTGAGTTAATTGAGATTTGATCTCAATCATTCTTGATTTAATTAGGTTCGATATATATAATCCTCAAGCTATTATGTCGGGGAGATGGAGTGAGCAGTAGAAAATTGTCTACTGTCAGTAAGATTCTAGCTTATCAATTCTTGATAAGCATTATTATCTCATCTGGCTTCTTGATATTTAAGGGATATAATCACGCCCTGTCATGCATATTAGGCGGGGTGGCAGCATTTATACCTAATCTCTTTTTTGCAATAGTCGTCAATAAGTCGACTGTGCGATCGGCAAGAAAAGTACTTAACTCCTTTTATATAGGAGAGGCAGGAAAATTAATAATAACTGTTGTATTGTTTTTAATAGTTTTCAAGTTGCCTAACATTGAAATATTACCGTTGTTAGTTGGATATATAACAGCATTATCGGTTTTTTGGTTTGCGTTACTACTGCGCTAACTTTTACTAATTTTAAAGAGAGGAACAATGTCTACCGAAGCTCATGCTGCCGAAGGTGCTACTGGATATATTATTCACCATCTAACACCCTTGCATTTTGGCGAAGGTTTTTGGACATTGCATCTTGATACATTGTTTTTTTCTGCTGTTTTAGGTGGCCTTTTTGTTTGGTTCTTTAAAATGGCTGCAGATAAAGCGACAGCAGGTGTACCAGGATTGGTGCAAAACTTTGCTGAAATGCTGATCGAATTTGTAGACAATCAAGTTAAAGACAGTTTTCATGGTCATAGCAAGTTAATCGCGCCTTTGGCGTTGACAATCTTTTGCTGGGTATTCTTGTGGAACTTCATGGATTTATTCCCTGTAGATATTTTCCCGTTGATTGGTTCTATCATGGGTATTGAGTATTTACGTGTAGTACCGAGTACAGATTTAAATGCTACGTTCGCGATGTCAATATCTGTGTTCTTCTTGATTATCTTTTACAGTATTAAAATCAAAGGCCCTTGGGGTTTTGCGAAAGAGTTAATGTTTCAACCTTTTGGACCATGGTTGTTACCATTTAACTTACTTTTAAAATTGGTTGAAGAAATCGCTAAACCAATTTCGTTAGCACTGCGTTTATTCGGAAATTTATACGCAGGTGAGTTGATATTTATTTTGATTGCTCTGTTACCTTGGTACATTCAACCTGTATTAAGTTTCCCATGGGCAATTTTTCACATTTTAATTATTACCCTTCAGGCATTTATATTCATGGTGTTAACAATTGTTTACCTGAGTATGGCGCACGAAGATCATTAATTATTGTTTTACACTTTTAACTATTAAAATAACCGTTTGGAGGTTTCATGGAAATTGCAAAATTGATTGCTGACGTACAAGGCATGACTGCGATCGCAGTAGGTCTAGTTCTTGGTATGGGTGCTTTAGGAACAGCTATTGGCTTTGGTCTATTAGGTGGTAAATTTTTAGAAGGCGCTGCTCGTCAACCTGAAATGGTTCCTATGTTACAAGTAAAAATGTTCGTTGTTGCGGGTCTATTAGACGCGGTAACTATGATCGGTGTTGGTTTAGCATTATTCTTCACATTCGCAAATCCGTTCCTGTCAGCTGTTACAGCTGCGGCAGCTGGTTAATAGTACTTTCGTATTTAATAGCAACAAGAGGAACGCATCGTGAGTATCAATGCTACTCTGATTGGGCAAATGATAACCTTTGCACTTCTGGTATGGTTTACCATGAAGTACATTTGGCCACCGTTATTTGACTCTTTAGAAGAACGTAAAAAGAAAATTGCTGATGGTTTAGCGGCTGCTGAAAAAGGTCAAGAACAAATTATCTTGGCTGAAAAGAAAGCAATAGGCGTTATAAAAGATGCAAAAGAGCAATCTTCAGAGATTGTAACTTTGGCCCAGAAGCGTGCTAATGAAATTGTTGAAGAATCAAAAGACACCGCGAAGAAAGAAGGTGAGCGTTTGTTACTTGCAGCAAAAGCACAAATAGAACAAGAAATGCAGCAAGCAAAAGAAGGCTTACGTCAACAAGTAGCTGACTTAGCTTTAAACGCTGCAGAGCAGATTTTGAATGCCGAGATTGATAAAACAAAGCATCAAGACATTATAACTAAAGTCTCTAAACAACTGAGTTAAGCATAATGAGCGAATTGGCAACATTAGCAAGACCTTACGCAGCAGCGGTTTTTAAAAGAGCTAAAGAAACTAATGCGACAGCAGAATGGTCTCAAAGTTTATCTTTTATGTCAGCAGTGCTTGAAAATGAAGACATTTCTGTTGTTATTGATAATCCTAAAGTCAATAAACAAAAATTAGCAGAATTGATGCTAGATATTTGCCAAGAACATGTAACAGTAGAAAATAGTAACTTTCTGAAGTTATTGGTTCACAACAACCGTTTAGTGTTGTTACCTCAAATTGCTAAGCTTTATGAGTCTTATAAAGCGGAAGATGAAGGGTATGTCGAAGTTGAAGTATTGTCAGCATATGCTTTAACAAAAGAAGCAAAACAAAGCTTTACTGCAACGTTGGAAAAGGCTTTAGGTAAAAAAATTCATATGAATGTCGCTGTTGATAAATCATTGATTGGCGGCGTTCTGGTTCGAGCAGGCGACAGAGTAATTGACGGAACAATTAAAGGTCGACTTCAACATATGCACAAAGCACTACAGTGAGAGTGAGATAAAGAACATGCAATTAAACCCATCTGAAATAAGTGATCTGATTAAAAAGAAGATCGAAAACTTCGACTTAAGTGCCGAAGCGCATACAGAAGGTACCGTAGTCAGTGTGACTGATGGTATTGTGAGAGTACATGGTCTTTCTGAAGCAATGCAAGGTGAAATGCTAGAGTTTCCTGGTAACACTTACGGCATGGCACTTAACTTAGAAAGAGACTCTGTTGGTGTCGTTGTTTTAGGTAACTATCAACACATCACTGAAGGCGATACAGTTAAATGTACTGGTAAAATATTAGAAGTTCCAGTTGGTGAAGCGTTATTAGGTCGTGTAGTGGATGCCTTAGGTAACCCAATCGACGGTAAAGGCGCTATTGATACCACTGAAACTGCACCGATTGAGAAAATTGCTCCGGGCGTAATTGCTCGTCAATCAGTTGATCAACCCGTGCAATTAGGTTTGAAATCAATTGATGCGATGATTCCAGTAGGCCGTGGTCAACGTGAGTTGATTATTGGCGATAGACAAACTGGTAAAACAGCTATTGCAATTGATGCCATCATCAATCAAAAAGGTACCGGCATTAAATGTATCTATGTAGCGATTGGTCAAAAACGATCTTCTATTGCAAACGTAGTGCGCAAATTAGAAGAGCATGGTGCTATGGCTCACACTATTATCGTTGCCGCTTCAGCGTCTGAATCAGCTGCTTTACAATTCATTGCGCCCTATACAGGTTGTTCAATGGGTGAGTTTTTCAGAGACCGTGGTGAAGATGCTTTAATCATTTATGATGATTTAACTAAACAAGCCTGGGCTTATCGTCAAGTTTCATTATTATTACGTCGTCCTCCAGGTCGTGAAGCTTATCCTGGTGACGTATTCTATTTGCACTCTCGTTTATTAGAAAGAGCGGCTAGAATCAACGCTGAAGAAGTTGAGAAATTAACTGGCGGTAAAGTAAAAGGTAAAACAGGTTCTTTGACTGCGTTGCCAATTATTGAAACTCAAGGGGGTGACGTATCAGCTTTCGTACCAACTAACGTAATTTCTATTACTGATGGTCAAATTTTCTTAGAAAGTAACTTATTCAACTCTGGTATTCGTCCTGCAGTAAATGCTGGTTTATCGGTATCTCGAGTAGGTGGTGCTGCACAAACTAAGATCATTAAAAAATTAGGTGGTGGTACTCGTCTTGATTTGGCTCAATATCGTGAGTTAGCGGCGTTTGCTCAGTTTGCTTCAGATTTAGATGAAAGCACACGTAAGCAAATTGAACGTGGTCAACGCGTAACCGAGTTGATGAAACAAAATCAATATTCTCCTATGTCAGTTGCACAAATGGCGGTGTCATTATTTGCAGCAAACGAAGGCTATCTTGATAAAATTGAAGTTAACAAAGTACTTGATTTTGAAGCCGCATTACAGTCGTATTTAAAGTCTGAACATGCAGACTTGATTAACACTATAAATTCAACTGGCGATTACAATAATGATATTAGCAGTGGATTGAAATCTGCAATTGAAACTTTCATTAACACGCATAGCTGGTAAAAGGGTCTTCTAATGGCTGTTGGCAAAGAAATACGTACCAAGATCGCGAGTATTAAGAATACTCAAAAGATCACTCGAGCAATGGAAATGGTTGCTGCGAGTAAAATGCGTAAAACAAAAGATAGGATGCAGGCTACTAGACCTTATTCTGTAAAGATTGGCCAAATTATTAAGCACTTAGCACAAGCAAATCCTGAATATAAACATACTTTTTTAGTCCCTCGTGAAGTTAAGCGAGTGGGTGTAATTGTAGTGAGTTCGGATAGAGGTTTGTGTGGTGGTTTAAATTCAAATCTATTTAGAAAAACTTTAGCTGAATTAATGCAATGGGAAAACACAAATGTTGAAGTTGATATTTGTACTATTGGTAGTAAAGCTTTTGGTTTTTTTGGTAATTTGAAAGTAAATTTAGTGGGTCAAGTTTCTAAATTAGGTGATGCTCCGCATCTTCATGATATCGTCGGAATTATTAAAATAATGTTAGACGCTTATGAGGCTGGCACAATTGATCAGTTGTATGTTGTGAGTAATGAGTTCGTGAATACCATGACTCAGCGACCAACTATAGAACAATTATTGCCCGTTGTTGCACATGAACTTGATGAAAATTTAAGTGGCCATTGGGATTATATTTACGAGCCAGATGCTAAAGAAGTATTGGATCATTTGTTAACTCGATTTATAGAATCAAAAGTATATCAAGGATTGGTAGAAAATAACGCTTGTGAGCAAGCGGCCAGAATGGTTGCTATGAAAAGTGCATCGGATAATGCGGGTAACCTAATTGGTGAATTGCAATTGATTTACAATAAGGCTAGACAAGCTGCTATTACTCAAGAAATTTCAGAAATTGTTGCCGGAGCCGCCGCTGTATAGGCTCTTGTGAGCTAGTTGAAAGCCCCATGCAAAATGACATAACACTTAGAGGACAACTCAATGAGTTCGGGTAAAATCGTTCAAATTATCGGCGCGGTCGTTGACGTAGAATTTTCACGTACAGACCTGCCAAAAGTATATGATGCTTTAACTGTAGAAAGCGTTAATTTAGTATTGGAAGTTCAGCAGCAATTAGGTGATGGCGTTGTCAGAACTATTGCTATGGGCAGCACCGATGGATTGAGTAGAGGATTATTAGTTAACAATACTAATGCTCCAATCTCAGTTCCAGTTGGTAAAGAAACCTTAGGCCGTATCATGAACGTGTTGGGTCAGCCTATCGATGAAAAAGGACCTATTGGCGAACAAGTCAAATGGGGTATACATCGTGAAGCACCTAGCTATGCTGAACAAGCGTCTGCAAGCGAATTACTTGAAACTGGTATTAAAGTTATCGACTTAGTATGTCCCTTTACTAAAGGTGGTAAAGTAGGTCTATTCGGTGGTGCGGGTGTAGGTAAAACCGTTAACATGATGGAGTTAATTCGTAACATCGCGATTGAGCACAGTGGTTATTCTGTATTTGCCGGTGTTGGTGAGCGTACTCGTGAAGGTAACGATTTCTACCACGAAATGACCGACTCTAACGTTATTGACAAAGTATCGCTCGTATACGGTCAAATGAACGAGCCTCCAGGAAACAGATTACGTGTTGCTTTAACTGGCTTAACCATGGCGGAATATTTTCGTGATGAGGGTCGTGACGTATTATTCTTCGTTGATAATATTTATCGTTACACCTTAGCGGGTACCGAGGTATCTGCATTATTAGGTCGTATGCCATCTGCGGTAGGTTATCAGCCAACACTAGCTGAAGAAATGGGTGTTTTACAAGAACGTATTACGTCTACTAAAACAGGTTCTATTACTTCTATTCAAGCAGTATATGTTCCTGCTGACGATTTAACAGATCCGTCACCTGCTACTACATTTGCTCACTTAGACGCGACAGTTGTACTATCACGCCAGATTGCAGAGTTAGGTATTTATCCTGCGATTGATCCATTAGATTCAACAAGTCGCCAACTTGATCCATTAGTTATTGGTCAAGAGCATTATGATGTTGCACGAAACGTACAAGGTATTTTGCAACGTTATAAAGAGCTACGCGACATTATCGCTATATTAGGTATGGACGAGTTATCTGAAGAAGATAAATTAACGGTATCTAGAGCTCGTAAAATGCAACGTTTCTTATCACAACCTTTCTTCGTTGCTGAAGTATTTACGGGTTCACCTGGTAAATATGTATCACTTAAAGATACTATCGCTGGCTTTAAAGGTATTATTGCTGGTGAGTATGATGCTATTCCTGAACAAGCTTTCTATATGGTGGGTACCATAGATGAAGTGCTTGAAAAAGCGAAAACATTAAAAAGCTAATTTGATTCCGTCTGCTTAATGGCAGAGGGTAGATTGCAATAGGTGAAGAAATGAACATGACCGTACATGTAGATATAGTAAGTGCAGAGAAAGAGATTTTTTCGGGCTTAGCCGAAATGATCTTTGCACCTGCTGAAATGGGTGAATTAGGTATTTCGCCTCGTCATGCTCCATTAATAACAAAACTTAACCCTGGCGAAGTCCGTGTTAAAGTAAGTGAGAGTGAAAGTTACCCCTTTTATATTTCTGGGGGACTTTTAGAAGTTCAACCTCATTTAGTAACTATTCTGGCTGATACAGCTGTTAGAGCTGCTGATATTGATGAAGCTGCAGTATTAGAGGCTAAAGTGAAGGCAGAGGAAGCATTATCTGATTCATCAGGTAAAATCGATTACGCAACAGCGCAGTCTCAATTGCAACAAGCTGTCATGCAATTAAGAACTCTTGATAGATTAAGAAAGCGCGGCGGATAAGTTAGTATCAATTGTCAATGTTAGATTGCTTAACATAATAATTCTTAAAACCCGATAGTGTTTTCACTCTCGGGTTTTTTTGTTTAATAGGTCAAAAAATGAAAATCACCACAGTTATTCTTGCTGCAGGCAAGGGTACGCGTATGCGTTCTGAACTTCCTAAAGTATTGCATAAGATTGCTAATAAACCATTGCTTCAGCACGTTTATGAGCTTAGCAGTCAATTAAATAATAATAGTATTAAGATTGTTTATGGCCATGGTGGTGATTTAGTTAAAGAAGCCTTACAAGGTATTAATGCAAGTTGGGCTGAACAAAAACAACAGTTAGGAACTGGTCATGCAGTGCAACAAGTTGCTGATCAAATTGAGGCTCAAGATATTGTGCTGATCTTATACGGTGATGTCCCCTTGTTAAAGTTAGCCACCGTACAGAAATTGATTACGTTGGTTGCTAATAAATCAATTGGATTGCTGACAGTTAATCTTGCAAATCCTACCGGTTATGGTCGGATTGTTAGAGACGCCGATGGAAAAGTATTGAAAATTGTTGAAGAGAAGGATGCTTCTCCCGCTGAGAAGTTAATAACTGAAGGTAATACCGGTATTTTAGCTTTGCAGGGTACTGATCTAAAGCGATGGTTAAGTCAACTTGGTAACAGTAATGCTCAAGGTGAATATTATTTAACTGATGTTATTGAAATGGCGGTCAATGATGGGTTTACTGTGAATACAAGGCTTGCAGACTCTGAAGATGAAGTTTTAGGTGTTAATAATAGACTGCAATTGAGTCACTTAGAGAGAGTGTATCAAAAAGAACAGGCTGAGAAATTGATGGAATTAGGTGTTACTTTACTTGATCCCGCTAGATTCGATATTAGAGGTGAGATTGCACATTTAGGTACTGACATTATAGTTGATGTTAATGTCATATTTGAAGGTGTTAATAGTATTGGTAACAATGTAAAGATTGGTGCAAATACCCAAATCAAAGATTCTGTTATTGGTGATGATGTTGAAATACTCTCCCATTGTGTAATTGAAAATGCAGTGGTGGGTCAAGGCAGTCGAGTAGGTCCCTATGCCAGATTACGTCCAGAAGCCATATTAGCGGATCACGTACATATCGGTAACTTCGTAGAGATTAAAAAATCTACTATTGCAACGGGCAGTAAAGTAAATCACTTGAGTTATATTGGTGACTCCACTGTGGGTAGCCAAGTTAATATTGGAGCAGGTACGATTACGTGTAATTATGATGGCGTTAATAAATTTAGAACCATTATTGAGGATGGGGCATTTATCGGATCTGATACTCAATTAGTTGCGCCAGTAACCATAGGTAAGAATGCTACAATTGGTGCAGGGTCAACTATTACAAAAGACAGCCCTGAAAATCAGCTAACATTAAGTCGATCTAAACAAACTTCAATTGCGAGTTGGCAAAGACCCGTCAAAAAGGATAAATAATATGTGCGGAATAGTAGGTGGTATAGCGCAACGTAATATAGTGCCCATACTTATTGAGGGGCTTAAGCGTCTTGAATATCGTGGATACGATTCAGCAGGTTTAGCGGTTATAAACAACCAAACGATATTTAGGAAAAGAGAGCTAGGTAAAGTTAAAGGTTTAGAAGATTTAATTCATGCTGAGCCAATAACAGGCACTATTGGTATTGCTCATACCCGCTGGGCAACACACGGTAAACCAAGTACCGCCAATGCTCATCCTCATATTAGCCAAGATAAATTAGCCGTGGTGCATAATGGCATCATTGAAAATCACGAAGATTTACGTGGTGCATTAAAAGAAGATGGATACCTATTTACCTCAGAAACAGATACTGAAGTGATAGTGCATCAAATAGCCCAAACTATGGAGAGCACGACTAACTTATTAGCGGCCGTTAAATCAACTATTGCAAAACTAGAAGGCGCTTATTCCTTAGGCATTATTAATGCAGACAATCCAGAGACCTTAATTGCGTGTCGCAAAGGTAGTCCTTTAGTCATCGGTGTTGGTATAGGTGAATATTTTATCGCCTCAGACGTCGCTGCTTTATTACCCGTTACACAGCGGTTTATATTTTTAGAAGATGGCGATATAGCGACGTTAACGATTGATAAAATTGTTATCTATGATCAAAACGATCAAATAGTGACTCGTCCTGTTAAAGAAAGTCAGCTTACGGCGGATTCCGTTAATAAGGGTGAGTACCGCCATTACATGCTAAAAGAGATTTATGAGCAACCTTTTGCGATATCTCAAACCCTAGAGGGGCGCTTTATTAATAATCGTCTACAAGAATCTGCTTTTGGTCATAATGCTACGGAAGTATTTGATAAGATTAAGTCAGTACAGATTCTGGCATGTGGTACTAGTTATCACGCGGGATTGGTTGCAAGGTATTGGTTCGAAGAGCTGGCAAGAGTACCTTGTAATATTGAAGTGGCTAGTGAGTTTAGATATAGAAGCCCTGTGTTAGCACCAGACACCTTGGTGGTGACAATTTCTCAATCAGGAGAAACAGCGGACACCTTGGCGGCATTACAAGAAGCTAAAAAGCTAGGCGCCAAATATTCAATAGCGGTGTGTAATGGCCCAGAAAGTTCTTTGGTTAGAGAGTCTGATCTTGTGTTAATGACACGAGCGGGTCCTGAAATTGGTGTTGCATCAACTAAGGCGTTTACTACACAGTTAACGGCTTTAATGTTATTAGTGCTTGCAATAGGGAGACGCTTCCAACTAAGTGACGAGTTAGAAGCAAAAATTACTTCAGAATTATTTAGTTTACCCGGTAAGATCGAAGCGGTATTAAAGTTAGATGAAACGATTAAGGTATTAGCGGAACAATTTGCCGAAAAACAAAATGCATTGTTTTTAGGTCGCGGTAGTCAGTACCCTATTGCAATGGAAGGCGCATTAAAGCTAAAAGAAATATCTTATATACATGCAGAAGCCTATCCTGCTGGTGAGCTTAAACATGGTCCCTTGGCATTAATAGATGCAGATATGCCAGTTATTACAGTTGCGCCAAACAATAGTCTATTAGAAAAGTTGAAATCAAATATTCAGGAAGTGAGTGCAAGAGGTGGGCAGCTAATCGTGTTTATGGATGAAACTTTAGCTAGTGCGCCAGATACTAATATCCAAATTATAAAAATCCCGCAAGTGGATAATGAGGTGGCGCCGATTGTTTATACCATTCCTTTGCAGTTATTGTCTTATCACGTCGCAATTTTAAAAGGTACTGATGTTGATCAACCTAGGAATTTGGCGAAATCTGTAACAGTGGAGTAGATTTGCGAGCGGGCTAACAATGAGGACATTTTTCTTTGGGTTGTTTAATTGAAATGCTAGGGCCCTCAATGGAATAGCCGTTATTTCGCCACGTTTTAATGGTTATACATGAGTTAAAATCAGCCAGTTTTTTTCTTAAGCGACAGATAGTTGTATTTAATATGAGATCGAAATTAGAGCTTAAGTTGAGTTTTAACAGAGATATTAATTCCTCCCTACCAATATAATTATTCTCAGCATTAATCATAGCGGTTAATAAAGTCGTTTCCATTTTTGTCAAAGGAATCGGCGTTTTATCGGCACATAAAAGCTCCCCTTTATCTGAATCAAATAAACAATCAGCCTCAATAGTTGAAGTAACACTTTGAGTGAGTATTTTAGATATAAATCGTTCAATATCACTACAATCCGTGTTGGGTTGCAGGCAATACATTGCATTATTTGTAATCATGATAAGAGCGCAACTTTCATTTTTGCCCATTAAACAAATGAGATCTTTGTTGTATAGCTCAATTAAATTTTCGATGCTAAAGTCATTATTTGTGTAAACAAAGCAAATGTTAGAGCTCTCAAGTAAATTCGCATTAATGAGGTGAGTGTGAGGAATAAACTGTATTGTATGTTCTTTCTCAGAAAAATAAGAATCGAACTTAATCTTATCTGTTGAATTAAAACCAACACATAAGATTGATAGATGATGGGGGGTATTTGAATAGGCCATATGTACTAAAAAGTAGATTTTCCTTTAATAGTATCCTTAAACTTATTATTTATCAATCGATAAGATTAATATATTTAACTTTAAGGGCGATTAATCGAAATCTATTCTAGATTCAATTATTTATGTATCATGCTTTCGGATGATATATGGGGTATCAATAGAAAAGCCGAAGTTGATTTGCTTAAATTCGGCTTTTAAAATGTAATTAGAACTGATTAAGGCTGAGTCTTAGCGTTTTCTAATTTAGCTAAATATGCTGCTAATTCTTCAGGGCTGTCAATGCCACTATATGGCGCTACTGATTGTAGTTTCTCTAATATTTTAGTCTCAACTTCGGTGATGGGGTAGCCAAAGACTGATTTAATGGCAACGTAAGTATCAGGATTGTATTCTTTTAAAGCCATTGCTAATAATTTAGCGGGATCAACTTTAAGGGTAATGGCTAATTTAGGAATCAGATAAACAGGAATTTTAATTGAGCCTTGCTTAATCATAGTGATTAGATTGGGGGTCTTAAAACCTAAAACTTCTGAAATTTGTTTTTGGCTAAGGCTACTTTTATCAATATGGGTTCTTACGTATTCAGCAGTTTTGCTTTTTTTTGGCGTAGCAGATTTCATATTTTTTCTCATGATTTGGTTATCATCATTACTACCAAGCAATAATGTATGAAATTATTTTACAAATTATTAATTATAAGTCAATAAATTTTAAAATATATTAACATTTAATGTGATTATGTATAGATAATTTATTAGACAATTAATTGATCGATTATTCTTTACGTAATGATAATTGCTTAGATTTGGGCTATTAACATGTCAAAATTAAATGTATTATTTCTTTGATAGTTAACAATCGGTTATATCGTTTTAAACTATCCATATTTGAATATATACCCATTTATTTTGGGTGGAGTGGGTCTTGTTGTGCTAATTAAAAACTCTTGATTCTTCAATTATTTTATAGGTACTTAGACAAATTCAGAAAAATTGAAATATAGTTGTAATCTAAAGTGTAAGGAATTGAATGTGTAGTTTTGTTCGTCAGAAATTCTACCCCATAATGATTGAGTGCTTATGCCATAATAATGTCTATCTGATATAGCGTTTATCTTATAACGCGCATGTCATAATCTTAAAGTTAAGGAGGGCTTGTGCGGCTTTTATTAGTTGAAGATGATGAGATCTTAGGTGATGGACTGGTTGCAGGACTTAGAATGGAAGGTTATGCGGTCGATTGGTTAACGAATGGCAGACAAGCGGATGAAGCTTTAAAGCTTAATAGTTATGAATTGATTGTGCTCGATTTAAACTTACCTGATATGGACGGTATGTCTATTTTACGCGCCTTAAGAAATCGTAAAGACGAAACGCCAGTGATGGTGTTAACAGCAAAAGATACTATTTCAGATCGTGTCATGGGCTTGGATAGTGGTGCGGATGATTTTGTTATTAAACCATTTGAGTTGGATGAAGTCTGTGCACGCTTAAGAGCGCTGGCTCGACGTAGCGAGGGTAGAAGTGCGCCAACTATTGAATATAATGGAATTAGTTTGGATCCCGCTTCTCATCAGGTTACATATAACAATGAAAAAGTAGATCTTTCACAAAAAGAATTTGAGATTTTAAGCTTTTTGATGAGTAATATTGGAAAAGTAGTGTCACGGTCACGTCTTGAAGAAAGCCTATATTCTTGGGATTCTGATGTAGAAAGTAATACGGTGGAAGTTCATATACATCATTTAAGAAAAAAATTAGATTCCGCTCTCATTCGGACAGTCCGTGGTGTTGGGTACATTATCGATAATTTAGATGAATCATGAACTATTCACTGCGACAATTATTATTGGTTAGTTTGTTATCGGCTTCAATGTTGATTTGGGGCGTTTCGGCTTATTTAAACTATAAAGTAACCCGTGATGAGGTGGCTAATCTTTTTGATGCGGAGTTGGCACAATCAGCAAAGGTGCTGAATGCCTTTGTAGATAGTTTGTTTCGTGAAGGATCGCTCTCCGGTCATTGGACACAGGAACAAGAAAAGTCAGACGAAAATCGTAATTCTTACGCCCTAAAGAAAAAGTTTAAAACTAAAAGCGCTTATCAGCTTTGGTCAGAAGATGATGGTTTATTATTGAGGTCTGAAAATGCACCCACATTTTCTGTGCATGGCTTTAGCCGAATCAATATAGATGAACAGTTATGGCCTATTTTTGATGATTTATTAAAAGCTAATGCCTTAGGTCATAAATATGAAAGAAAGGTGGCTTTTCAGTTATGGACTAAAAAAGAAGGGTTGGTTTTAAAATCAGATAGTGCGCCTGACTTTGCCTTATCATCTGCCGACCATGGCTTTAGTGATACTTCTATTGATGGGCATGAGTGGCATGTGTTTAGTATTACAGATGCAACTGGTTCATATGTGATTCATGTGGGGCAGAAAGAAGAGATTCGTGCTGAATTAACAGATGAAATCTCTACGCAATTAGTTTTACAGTTTTTAGTAGGTTTGCCCTTTTTAGGTCTAGTGATCTGGTTTATCGTGGGTTTATCCTTAAAGCCGCTTAATAGATTAGAAAAGGCGGTGGCTAAACGGGAGGCGAGTTACCTTAAGCCATTGTCAATTAGAAAACTGCCTAATGAAATTGTACCGGTTGTTAATGAAATCAATAATCTGTTTGTACAATTGGAAGATGCTTTTGAGCATGAGCGACGTTTTACCGCCGATGCTTCTCATGAGCTCAGAACACCATTGGCGGGCCTATTGACTCAGGCGCATGTGGCGCTTAGAACGACAGATGAGGAAGTGCGTAAACAAGCGTTATCTCGCATTAAACAAGCGGTTAATAGAATGACCTACATGGTTCAGCAGTTGCTGACCTTCTCTCGAATTGAATCTAATACAGAGTTTTTAACTAAACAAAACACCATGATTAGCCGGGAAGTTATTCACGTGATAACTGAATTGGAGCCTGAAGCCCATAAAAAACAAATCAATTTGGAGTTTGTAGAAGAAGATGCCGTGCCTGCTGTTGTGAATGGTCCTTTAGTAGCTATTTTGATCCGTAATATTATCGATAATGCTATTAAGTATACTCCGCAGAAAGGTGATGTCTTGGTAACTGTTACGGGGCAAGAAAAGTATCTGCAATTATGTGTAGAGGATTCTGGACCAGGTATTGCTCCTGATCAATATGCAAAATCACTAGAGCGTTTTCATCGTTGTGTAGAGACTGCGAATACCGCAAAAGGCACTGGTCTGGGTTTTTCAATTGTGCAGCGTATTGCGGGTATTCATAATGCAGACTTGGTTTTAGGGGTTTCGCAATTTGGTGGTCTTAAAGTAACGGTGCTATTTCCTTTACCGGCTAGACCAGTTGATAATTCATGGCAAAAGAAATTAAGCTTTTTTCATATTAGATAATATTTAGGACTTATCAATAAACGCATAAGTTATCAGGTTCCGCCTTAACCATATTAGTTAGGGCGCCTATTCCTTCTATTTCTACCTTAACCGTTTGGCCCGGTTTTAAATAGCCTCGCGGTTTCATCTTAACACCGACGCCACTTGGGGTGCCTGTGGTAATAATATCGCCTGGATTAAGCGTCATAGCTTGAGACAAATAAGCGATCATTTCATAGCAATTAAATAGCATTTCATTAGTGCTGGCGTTTTGCCTTAAGTCATCATCTACCCATGTTTTAATGCTTAGATGATGCGGGTCTGCGAGTTCATCAGGTGTTACTATCCATGGTCCTATAGGACCCGCAGTATCAAATGATTTACCTATCATCATGGTGGGAGAGTGCATTTGCCAATCTCTCACAGAGATATCATTGGCAATAGTAAAGCCGGCAATCACTTGATGTGCTTTATCAACCGGAACATGACGGCAACGTTTACCGATTACAAAAGCGAGTTCACCTTCATAGTCGAGTTTATCAGATACTTTAGGCTGATAGATGGTGTCGCCATCGCCAATAATGCAGCTACTTTGTTTAGTAAAAAAGCTCGGGTATTCGGGTTGTTCTCGACCTGTTTCTGCAATATGGTCGGCATAATTTAAACTTATGCCGAGGAATTTTTCTGGCTTGGGTACTGGGGCGTTTAGTTTGACTTGTTTGAGTTCGATTCTGAAATTTCCACTGTTAATAAGGGCTTGCATCATTCGTAGTGCGGGTAAGCCTAGTTTCAAAAACTCAAGCATAGACTCTGGAATGTTTTTATCACCGGAACCATCAACAATCCACTCATCAACTACGGCGCCAACACGGGTTATTTGGTTGTGAGTAAAGGTCACTAGTTTCATTGAATAGGTTTCCTGTATGATGTTAAGGCTGTTGTTTTATAACAAGATGAACGGCTAAAAAAAAGATATAATATACAATTTTACACTGAGGAACAGAATATGAACGAAAATTGGATTGCTCCTTCCATCTTGTCAGCCAATTTCGCTAAATTAGGTGAAGAAGTAGATAACGTTTTAGCGGCGGGTGCTGATGTAGTGCATTTTGATGTGATGGATAATCATTTCGTGCCTAATTTAACTATCGGTCCATTAGTCTGTGAAGCGTTAAGAAAACATGGTGTTACTGCTCCTATTGATGTGCATTTAATGGTTGAGCCTGTGGATCGTTTAATTCCCGACTTTGCAAAAGCCGGTGCAAGTATCATTACTTTTCACCCTGAAGCATCTTTACATATTGACCGTACTTTACAATTAATTAAAGACAATGGCTGTAAAGCAGGTTTAGTATTTAACCCAGGTACTCCTTTGCATTATTTAGATTATGTAATGGACAAATTAGACATGATTTTATTAATGTCAGTTAACCCTGGTTTTGGTGGACAATCATTTATCCCATCGGCTTTAGATAAATTACGTCAAGTAAGAAACCGCATTGATGACAGCGGTTTAAACATTCGTTTAGAAATTGACGGCGGCGTAAAAACTGACAACATTCGTGAAATTAAAGCGGCAGGGGCTGATACATTTGTAGCAGGCTCAGCTATCTTCAATCAACCAGATTATAAAAAAGTGATTGATGAAATGCGTGCTGAATTGGCATTAGCCGTTTAAACTTTAAAGCTAAAAACCCTGTTAGATTTTTCTGGCAGGGTTTTAAAATCGATATAGAGCAGTATTTTTAAAATACACAGTGCATAAAAATTTTGCCAAACACTATTGATACGTTGTATAACAAAATCAAAATGACTCCAGAACAATTTAATCTTTATGCCCAGCAAGGCTATAACCGTATTCCGGTGAGTCGCGAAGTGTTGGCTGATTTAGATACGCCTTTAAGTGCCTATTTAAAGCTGGCTGATGGCGCTTATTCATATTTATTTGAATCAGTACATGGGGGGGAGCAATGGGGCCGTTATTCAATTATCGGTTTACCATGTCAAACCGTCGTTAAGATACATGGTAATCAAATTCGTGTCGAAAAGAATGCACAGATTCTAGAAGAATTAGCACATGAAAATCCATTAATTTGGATAGAAGAATTCAAACAGCGTTACAAAGTACCTGATATAGCAGATTTACCCCGATTTAATGGTGGGCTAGTGGGTTACTTTGGTTATGAAACCATTCGATATATAGAGCCGCGTTTACGTGGCGTTGAAAAGACTGATCCCTTAGGCTGTCCAGATATTTTATTAATGGTATCAGAAGAAATTTTGGTCTTCGATAACTTGTCAGGTAAAGTTTTATTATTAACACATGCTAATCCAACTGAAGACGATGCTTATAATCGCGCATTGGCTAGAGTAAATGATCTAGGTGTTAAATTACGAGATGTGTTAGCCAAGCCAGAAAAGAATAATCAATCTCGTAAAGTGGAAGAGGCCGATTTCGTATCGGGTTTTACACAACAAGGCTTTGAAGACGCGGTATTAAAAGCTAAAGATTACATAACGGATGGCGACATTATGCAAGTCGTCTTGTCTCAGCGTATGTCAATTCCTTATAGTGCATCCCCCTTAAATTTATACCGTTCTTTACGCTGCTTAAACCCATCGCCTTACATGTTTTATCTTAATCTTGATGACTTTCATATCGTAGGTTCTTCACCTGAGATATTGGTTAGATTAGAAGATGATACGGTTACTGTAAGACCTATCGCGGGTACACGTCGTCGTGGTGCAACGCCAGAACTGGATATTGCCCTTGAGCAGGAATTATTAGCGGATCCTAAAGAGATAGCAGAACATTTAATGTTGATTGATTTAGGTCGTAATGATGCAGGTCGGGTTTCGGTCTGTGGTTCAGTGCAACTGACTGATAAAATGATAGTCGAGCGTTACTCGCATGTGATGCACATTGTGTCTAATGTGACCGGTACCTTGCAGCCAGGTAAAAATGCTTTTGATGTTTTAGCGGCTACTTTCCCTGCAGGAACAGTCAGTGGGGCGCCTAAAATCAGGGCGATGGAAATTATTGACGAATTAGAACCTGTTAAGCGTGGTATCTATTCGGGTGCGGTGGGTTATATTGCTTGGTCGGGTAATCTTGATACCGCTATTGCCATTAGAACCGCTGTTATTAAAGATAAAACGTTACATATTCAAGCAGGTGCTGGTATCGTTTATGATTCTATACCAAGAAACGAGTGGGACGAAACCATGAATAAAGGTCGTGCTATATTCCGTGCCGTCAGTATGGCAGAAGCAGGATTGGAAGGAGAGCAAGCATGAGTGCAGTAAAAGTAGTGATGGTTGATAACTACGATTCGTTTACTTATAACCTAGTGCAATATTTTGGTGAATTGGGTGCAGATGTTACTGTCGTGCGTAATGATCAAGTTACCGTTGCTGATATAGAAGCCTTAAATCCCGATAAAATTGTGATTTCTCCCGGTCCTTGTACACCTAAAGAAGCGGGTGTATCAGTGGAAGCTATTCTAAAGTTTGCCGGTAAATACCCCATCTTAGGCGTGTGTTTAGGTCATCAAAGTATAGGTTATGCGTTTGGTGGCAATATTATTCATGCTAAACACATCATGCACGGTAAAACTTCTGCCGTTTATCATCATGATATCGGCGTGTTTAAAGGCTTAACTAACCCTTTTACCGCGACGCGTTATCATTCTTTAGTCATTGAGCAATCCACCTTGCCTGAGTGTTTAGAGGTAACTGCTTGGACGCAAGACGAAACAGGACAGTTGGATGAAATTATGGGTGTGAGACATAAAACGCTGGATATTGAGGGCGTACAGTTTCATCCCGAATCAATTTTGACCGAACACGGTCATGATTTACTAAGAAACTTCTTAGTCAGATAACTTTCTCAGAGAATTATCTTCCACGATTTAAATAATGACGATACAACAAGCCATCCAAACCTTGCTGACTAAGCAAAATCTAAGCACGGGCGAAATGCGTGCGGTGATGCGTTTAATTATGTCAGGACAGGTGACTGATGCGCAGATGTCAGCATTTTTAATTGCTTTACGCTGTAAAGGTGAAAGCATCGACGAAATTGCTACAGCAGTTGAAGTCATGCGAGAACTTGCTAATAAAGTGCCCATTAAAGGTGATCATGTTATTGATACCTGTGGTACCGGTGGTGATGGTGCTAATACCTTTAATATATCTACGACTTGTGCGTTTGTGGTTGCTGCCGCGGGTGGACAAGTTGCTAAACACGGTAATCGATCGGTATCCAGCACTTGTGGCAGTGCAGATTTATTAGAAGTGGCGGGTGTTAATTTAGATTTAACTACAGAACAAGTGGTGCAATGCGTTAATGACATCGGTGTGGGCTTTTTATTTGCACCTAAGCATCATGGTGCGATGAAGCATACCATTACAGTCCGTAAAGAATTGGGTGTTAGAACCCTCTTTAATCTTTTAGGCCCTTTATCAAATCCAGCCTGTGCGCCGAACCAACTTATTGGCGTGTTTGCTAAAGACTGGGTAGAGCCCTTAGCATACGTTTTAAAGAAATTGGGTAGCCAGCATGTGTTAGTGGTGAATGCCGAAGATGGATTAGATGAAATCAGTATAGCTTCTGACACCCATGTGGCTGAACTTAAAGCCGGTCAAGTGTTAACTTACACCATCAGTCCAGAACAATTTGGTTTTAAACGCGCTAGCTTAAAAGACTTAGCGGTGACCGATGCGGCATCCAGCTTGGTAATGGTCGAATCGGTATTGAATAATACAACCAGTGCTGCTAAAGACATTGTATTGTTAAATGCCGGAGCCGCTATTTATGCCGCCAATATTACGGATACGTTGGCTGAAGGCATACAAAAAGCTCAAGAAGTGATCGCTAGTGGTGCGGCAAGAGCCAAATTCGATGCCTTAATCGCCTATTCAAAAACACATTAAATAATAAGAAAGCTTATGAGTGATACCCCTGATATTTTAAAAACGATTTTGGCAAAAAAAGACGAAGAAGTGGCACGACGCAAGTTAGGCATGCCTATCGCAAATCTAGAAGAAATTGCTACAGGCGTTGAAAGACCCCGAGGTTTTTATAATGCCTTACAAGCTAAGGCGCTAGCTAAAAAGCCAGCCATTATTGCTGAAATTAAAAAAGCCTCTCCTAGCCAAGGTGTAATCAGAGAAAACTTTCAACCTGTGTATATTGGGCAAGATTATGCGATGAATGGCGCGGCTTGTTTATCCGTATTAACGGATAAAGAGTTTTTTCAGGGTTCAGAAGCTTACTTGCAAATGGTGAGAGAGCGTTGCCCTTTACCTGTGTTAAGAAAAGACTTCATGATTGATGCGTATCAAATTTATGAAGCGCGGGCTTTAGGGGCGGATTGTATTTTATTAATAGCCGCTGCGTTAGGCGATATCTTAATGCATGAATTGCATGATGTGGCTGTTAAGCTTGGCATGGATGTCTTAGTAGAAGTGCATGATGCCGAAGAGTTAAAAAGAGCGTTGACCTTGGAGACTAAATTAATCGGTATTAATAATCGTAATTTAAGAACCTTTGCGACAGATCTACAAACCACTCTAACCCTAAAAGAGCAAATTCCTGCGGATAGATTGATCGTCACAGAAAGTGGTATTCATACCCAAGCAGATGTGCAATTGATGTTGGATAATGATATCTATACCTTCTTGGTGGGCGAAGCGTTTATGCGTGCAGAAAGCCCAGGTCACAAAATGCGTGAGTTGTTTTCTTTATAAATATTTTTCTTGAACAACCTCCGTTAAAGTTTTTTATTAACCGTTTTAACGGAGGCTTCTTCTGAAGTGATCAAACCCTTATCCACTAATTCTTTTAAACTTTGATCTAAAGTTTGCATCCCGTCTTTACGGCTTGTTTGTATAGCAGAATACATCTGAGCCACTTTGGCTTCTCTGATTAAGTTTCTAATAGCAGCAGTACCTACCATAATTTCATAAGCGGCTATTCGCCCACCGCCTATCTTTTTGACTAGCGTTTGTGAGATAACCGCCTGCAATGATTCCGAAAGCATACCTCGAATCATGTCTTTTTCTTCTGCCGGAAATACATCAATAATTCTATTGATGGCTTTAGCGGCAGAGTTAGTGTGCAAAGTGGCAAACACTAAATGCCCTGTTTCTGCGGCAGTTAAAGCCAGCCTGATGGTTTCTAGGTCACGCATTTCACCGATCATAATGACATTGGGGTCTTCACGTAAGGCAGAGCGTAAAGCCTCATTAAATCCTAACGTATCTCGATGAACTTCTCTTTGGTTGATTAAGCACTTTTGGCTACTATGCACAAACTCAATGGGGTCTTCAATGGTTATTATATGTGCGTGATCTCTATTATTAATATGATTAATTAAGGCGGCTAAGGTAGTAGATTTACCAGAACCCGTTGGGCCGGTGACTAATATGAGACCGCGTGGTTTTGTAGTTAGGTCTTTGAAAAGCGGCGGTGCTTGTAACTCTTTTAAAGTAGGTATGATTTCAGGAATCGTTCTAAAAACAGCCGCAGATCCCCTCTGTTGATTAAAGGCATTGACTCGAAAGCGACCTGTTCCTGATAGGCTAAACGAAAAGTCTGTTTCTAACAGCGATTGATAGTCCACATGCTGTTTATCATTCATCACGCTATCAATTAAGGCCTTTACGGAGGCATCATCTAAGGCTATTTCATTGATGTTTTTGATATCACCATCAATACGCAACATCGGCGGTAGTCCTGCGGATAAATGTAAATCAGAAGCACCACTTTTAATAGATAAGGCCAATAATTCGTTAATATCCATAGCGTGTTTAGGGTGTGATGATAGGAGTCAACGATGACCCCAGTTACTGAAGACTCAGTTTTTGGTGGCCTTCAAATAAGGTCAATATCAGAATCTCATCTACTTTTACTTTGTAGAAAATACAATACGGTAGTGACCCTGAAAAACTTCTCGTATGTCAGCTTGATTAAATTCTGGCACTATCCGTCCCAGTAATGGTGTTTCTGTCGTTGATTTTGCTCGTTGTCGAAGTTTGGCAATCCACTTTTTAGCTGTTTGAGGGTTATCTTGCGAAATGTAACGTTGAATGGCAATTAGATCATTAACGGATCGCTCACTCCACCGTAGCTTCATAAAGCAGATGAATTAAGCTCCAGAACAGCATCCAATTCGTCATCATCGACAATTCTTCCTGCTTGCTCATCATTTAGGCCTTGTTGTACAGCAGACATAAAATGGGATTGACTGTTAAGTCGATCAAATTCGCTAGGTGATAATACAACCGCTGCGGGTTTGCCATTTTTAGTGATGACTATAGAACGATTGTGATTGTTGATACTTTTAAGTAGACGAGAGGCATGTGCTTTAAATTGCCCTAAAGGTAAAATATCTTCTGAAATTTGCAAATTGGACATGGTCAGTAATTATATCGTTCTGAATTAGAGTCTGAATATAGGTTCTTTATGCTTCATGTGCAAGTAATTTAAAATAGTAGTGTAGCAAAAAACTTTAAAAATAAGGCGTCTTAGCAACCCTGTTTGACGTCGAGTAGGAACTCAAGAACGTTCTATATACATTACTCGTTAACGTATAGGTAATACCCGACATCAAATAGCGATATAAGACAACCTTTAATCATTACTCGACGTCTTATAATATTATCTGACGCCATGTACCCCCTATAAGCACTTGTTGATTAAACATAGGTAATCTTTGGATACTTGATCAACGTCCAGGGCTACAACTTTATTGTCCTATGGATATTCAACAAGCTTTCATGGGGTATATAGGACGTTTTATGTAGCGCATACGTTGTTGATGAATAGATATACGTTAGCTTATAAATTTATAAGACAGCACCTATTAGTCCATCAATGTTGATCAAGTATCCGAAGACGTCTTATGTGACCTACTCATTGTTGTATAGCTATCAAAGAACGTCTCATCACGCTATTCGTTATCGTAGATATATCTGAGATCGTCTTATAAGGATTACTCAATGTTATGTAGGCATTAAAGAAGGTCGTATCAAGCCATTCGTTGAAGTATGTTTATTGCAGGACTTCTCATGGGACTATTTATTGTTGATTAGATACTCAAGAGCGTCTTATCTATGTTTCTCGACGTAGCTTGTTGATGAATCAACAAACACATTGACTTTAACTGATGCCTTTTCCACCCTTAATAAGCTAATAATAGCCATGTCTGATAACATGGATACTTAAAACTCTTTTACTATTTTATTGATGATGATTAAAAACCAATTAAATGACATTCTGCTGCAAATCTCTCAAGCCGAACAACGTTATGCACGATTGTCGGGGGATGTTTTATTGCTGGCGGTGAGTAAAACGAAAAGCACGCAAGCGATTGCAGAAGCTTATCAAGCAGGGCAACGTCACTTTGGCGAAAATTATTGCCAAGAAGCCCTCGGTAAACAAAAGGAATTAGGCGCTTATGACATTACCTGGCATTTTATTGGGCCTATTCAATCCAATAAAACCAAGCTGATTGCCAATCACTTTTCGTGGGTGCACAGTGTCGATAGTTTTAGAAATGCGCAGCGTTTAAGTGATCAACGCGCTAATACCTTACCGCCTTTAAACATTTGTCTACAGGTTAATATCAGTGATGAACAGACTAAATCGGGTATTCGCTTGGCAGAGTTGGCTGAACTGACTCAGTCAGTTGCAGCTTTACCTAATCTGATTTTACGCGGTGTCATGGCGGTACCTGAGCCGGAATTGGATTTTGAGAAACAGCGCCAGCCCTTTAAGGCGCTTCGTGCCGCGGTTGTAGCACTTAATAATCCAGTCTTAGATACTTTTTCTTTCGGGATGAGTGCCGATTTAAATGCCGCGATAGCAGAGGGATCAACTATTGTGCGCATCGGTACGGCACTTTTTGGAGCGAGAGCTTAAACGGTTTTAAGGCCATTCATAGGTAAGTCGCCTTCATGCAGTTGTTTGGCATAATCGGGTATTAATTGTTTTATGTTTTTCACATAGGCGCCTGCCCATATTTCTTTGAGTTTATCTCTGGCTAACTCATTAATATAGGTTTCCCCAGAGGCTTCAATTAATACCATGGCGGTATCTTCAATGCCAGTAATGTCATTTTTATGTGTGGTAATGGCGTAAAGGTAATCGTCTTTATCGGTAGTCAGCGTTTCAACTAACTCAGGCAAAATTTCTTCAAACTCATATTCATATAAGAGTGGTTCCATGCTGCCGTCATGCAGTAAGGCGTTTTCTAAGGCTTTTTTTATTTCTGGTATAGGCGTTGTCATGGCTTTAATTTATGTTGAGTTAAAGTAGGTTTTGCGGCTGATATTGTATATTGAGTTGTTTACTGAGGCGTTTATCCGAAGCCACCTCCACCCGGTGTTTCAATTTGAATGCTATCACCCGCTTGTAAGTCAATTTGGATACAACTAGGGAGAATTTCAATTTTACCCTTATTTTTAATAAGGGTATTGATGCCCACTTGACCTGACTTGCCATTGTTGAGTCCAAAAGGTGGAAATTTACGGTGACTAGATAAAATACCTGCTGTCATGGGTTCTAGGAATTTTAAACGACGTACAGTGCCGGCACCGCCATGTTTGTTGCCTGCTCCACCACTGCCATGCCGAATAGAAAACTCTTCTAATAGTACAGGAAAACGTAATTCTAATACTTCTGGATCCGTTATGCGCGAGTTAGTCATATGAGTCTGCACGGCATCACAACCGTTAAAATCTTTACTAGCGCCTGCTCCACCACAAATGGTTTCGTAATATTGATAACGTTGATTGCCAAAAGTAAAGTTGTTCATGGTGCCTTGCGAAGCGGCCAAAATGCCTAAGGCACCAAATAAGGCATCGACAATGTATTGAGAGGTTTCAACATTGCCTGCGACAACGGCGGCAGGATAATGAGGATTTAATAGTGAACCTTCGGGAATAATGATGTCTAGAGGCCTCATACAGCCCGCATTAAGTGGGATGTCCTCTTTTACTAAGGTTCTGAATACATAGAGTACGGCGGCCTTGCAAACGGCGGAGGGCGCATTAAAATTAGTTTCTAATTGCTGAGAGGTGCCCGTAAAGTCAATAAGAGCGCGTTGATTTTTATGATCAATACTTATATTGACGCTAATTTTTGCGCCGTCATCCATAACATTTTCGAAACGACCGTCAGAAAGTGTTGTTAATACTTTACGCACACAGGTTTCTGCATTATTTAGAACGTGTTGCATATAGGCTTGAACTACGGGGAGAGAGTAACGCTTGACGATGTTGTGTAATTCTTGAGCGCCTGTCTCGTTAGCAGCAATTTGAGCTTGAAGGTCTGCAATATTTTGCTCAGGATTTCGGGCCGGATAAGGCCCTGAATTTAACCAATTATGTAGGGTTTTTTCTTGAAACTGGCCTTGGTCCACAATTTTTAGACCGTCACTAATAATACCTTCTTCTTCGATATGGACACTGTTAGCGGGCATAGAGCCGGGTGAAATGCCACCCACATCAGCATGATGCCCTCGAGATGCTGTAAAGAATAGGAGTTCTTTATGTGCTTCCGAAAAAACAGGCGTTATAACGGTAATATCGGGTAAATGGGTGCCTCCAGCATAGGGTGAGTTAATTAAATAGACATCACCAGGTTGCAGGCTATGGGTATATTTTTTTAAAAGTGCTTTGACACTTTCGCCCATTGAACCAAGGTGGACTGGAATATGCGGTGCATTTGCAATGAGTTCGCCATTAGCGTCAAACAGTGCACATGAAAAATCTAAGCGCTCTTTGATATTAACTGAGTGTGCTGTATTTTGTAAGACAAAGCCCATTTGTTCGGCTATAGACATAAACAGATTATTAAATATCTCTAATAGAACGGGGTCAACTTGTAGGTCTGTTTTAGATGTTTGATGTAAAGGTGCTAGACGCGTTAATAGCAAATTACCTGAATCGTTTTGTATGCCTTGCCACCCGGGCTCAATGACAATAGTTGAGGTCGCTTCCACAACAACGGCGGGGCCAATGAGTGCCTCATTAATAGGCAAATTTTCACGTCGATAGACAGGTGTTTCATGCCACTTATCTTGACTGAATAGTTGCGTTAATAATTCTGGTTGCTTTGTACCGTCAGAAAAATGATTTAAGCTTAGTTGACTGTTTTGAGTTTCAGTACCAATACATTCCACAATGGCGGTTTCGATTATTAATGACCGATCCTCATAACAAAAGCCGAAACGTTGTTTATATCGGTTTTTAAATTCAGTGAGCAGGGTGTCTTTATCAGTAAAATTAACTGATAACGTGCTATCGGTACCTTGAAAACGTATTAATAAGCGTTGAACGGATTTTATTTTTGTGGCGGTTAATCCCTGTGCTTCTAGGTCTGATCGTCCTTGTCTTTCGAGGTTTTGTAAACAAGTACGTAAATCGCTTTCGTTGAGGTTGTCATAGTGTAATTCTAAGGCCTGTTCTTTTAGCACCCGAAAATCGGCTAATCCCATGCCATAGGCAGATAAAACGCCAGCCATAGGATGCAGAAGTACTGATTGTATGCCTAAACGATCAGCAATTTTGCAAGCATGTTGCCCCCCTGCGGCTCCGTAACAACACAAGGCATAATCAATGAGGTTATAACCTTTTTGGACAGAGATTTTTTTAATGGCTGTTGCCATATTTTCGACGGCAATATCTAAAAATCCTTCAGCGACTTGTGCAGGGCTTCGGATATCTCCAGTTGACTGTTGAATATGATGGGCTAATTCGGTAAATAATTGTAGGACTCGCTTTTTGTCTGGGGGTAATTTACCGTTTGAGCCTAATACGCTCGGAAATAGCGTTAGTTTACCTAGCATCAAATTAGCATCTGTCACTGTGAGAGGGCCTCCAAACCGATAACAGGCCGGGCCCGGATTGGCGCCTGCTGATTCGGGGCCAACTCGATAACGATTGCCATCAAAATGTAATATTGATCCACCTCCAGCGGCAACTGTGTGAATATTCATCATAGGAACGCGCATTCTAACGCCGGCCACTTCTGTTTCAAAACTGCGTTCTAACTCCCCTGCATAATGCGCAACATCGGTTGAGGTTCCGCCCATATCAAAAGCGATGATTTTGTTTAGGCCCGCTAGTTTTGAGATAGCGATTGCCCCAACGATACCACCAGCAGGGCCTGACAATATACAGTCTTTACCTTTAAACGTTCGTGCCTCAATCAGGCCCCCGTTGGATTGCATAAATAACAAGCGTGATTGTCTTGAAGATCCTCCGAGCCCAGTGCTAATTTGTGTCACATAACGTTTCAATAGGGGTGATAAATAAGCATCAACGACTGTTGTGTCACCACGGCTGACTATTTTTAATAGAGGGCTCACTTGATGAGAAATGGATATTTGGGTAAATCCAATTCGTTCAGCTATGTAAGCTAATTGTTTTTCATGGTCGGGATACCGCCAAGCGTGCATTAAAACAATGGCTAATGTTCGATAGCCTTGATTATATAAAGATTTTAATTGGTGCTCTACTTCTGTGATATTGAGTGCCTTTATGATCTCGCCAAGTGCACTAACGCGCTCATCAATTTCAATGACGGTTTGATAAAGTTGTTCTGGACGTTGAATATTGAGTGTAAAAATATCAGGACGATTTTGATAGGCAATGCACAACCCATCTTTAAAGCCTTTTGTTATCACTAAGGCTAATTTCTCACCTTTGCGTTCTAATAAAGCGTTGGTGCCAACAGTGGTACCCATTTTGATGTTATCAATATAAGGATCCAGATCTGCAGGGTTCGGGAGTTGTAAAATTTCACGAATACCTTGTAAAGCGGCATCTTGATAGCACGCTGGGTTTTCTGAAAGTAATTTGCGCGTAATGAGTTTGCCATTAGGGCTGAAAGCAACAATATCAGTAAAGGTACCACCGCGATCTATCCAAAATTGCCAACGAGTCATTTCAAGTGTTCAAATTAGTTAATATGTGGGTTAGTACCTAAATCTAGGATTTGAAGATTCTAGCATTAACTCCACATAAAATAGTTTATAAAACGAATAGTTGCCGTCTTTTAAATAGTCTTTGACAAAGTAAGACTCGCAGTCATATTATTCGCGGACGCATAAGGCTTGAGAAACCAAAATAATACACGCCATGCGATATTTAACTAACGATAACTGAGGAGATTTGAATATGCCAAAATATATTATAGAACGTGAAATTCCAGGTGCTGGCTCTTTAACCGCGCAAGACTTACAAGGTATATCACAAAAATCTTGCGGTATACTTTCTGATATGGGCCCTAAAATTCAATGGGTAGAAAGTTACGTAACCGATAATAAAGTCTATTGTGTTTATATTGCTCCCGATGAAGCAACGGTAAGAGCTCATGCAGAGCAAGGCGGTTTTCCTGCTAATTCTGTCGCTGAAATTAAAACGATGATTGACCCGACTACTGCGGAAGGTTAAAGGAACATAAATGATTGGGATTATTGAGAGTTATGACGTAGAAAGTCAGACTGGTGTCATAAAAAGTGTAGAAGTTTTATATCCGTTTAAAATTGATGACTGGGTGCCGCAAGTGGTGCCTGAAGTAGGTGATGAAGTCGACTTTTCTGCCGATGAGGCGGGTTCTGCACAAGCGATTAATTTGGTCGGTGCTATTCTTGCTGGCCCCAAGGCCGTAAAGTCGCGATATATTGCCGCTGCATTAGGTTTTTTTCTAGGCTTTGTCGGGGCACACAGATTTTATTTAGGTTTTTATAAGAGGGGTCTTGCTCAAATAGCATTTACCGCGGCTACTCAGGGGTATGGCGTACTTTGGGGGTTTATTGAGTCGATATTGATATTTTCTGGGCATATTAATAAAGATGCCAAAGGTCGACCTTTAAAATAGTTTTAAAACGCAATATTTCAGACATAAAAAAAGCTCTTGTTAATGACAAGAGCTTTTTATAACCCGAATGCTTAATGCTTATTTTGGATAAACATTAACTGCAGTTAAGCCTTTTGGGCCAGATTCGATGTCAAAAGTCACGGTTTGGCCTTCTGTTAATGTTTTAAAGCCTTCCCCTTGAATTACAGAGTGATGAACGAATACGTCTTCGCCGCCATCAGTGGGTGCGATAAAACCAAAACCTTTAGTGTTGTTGAACCACTTTACAGTGCCTGTTGCCATTTTAAAAAACTCCTAAAAAAAATACTTACGGTTAACACAGAACTACAACATTGATAACCGGGACATCCTCTCGTTCAATATCTATACTCTGCAGATGCGAATTGTACTGCTATTTTACTCAGGATGCTATTTATTGAAAGGTTTTATACATTCCATCCAGCACTAAAGAGTTTGGACTCACCATTCCAATGACTTGATTGTTTTCAATAACGGGTGCTCTGACTAGATTATAGTTTGCGAAAAGCCGTGAACAATAACGGATGTCCATATCGGGGTGGACGCTAATAATAGGTTTATTCATTATTTCATAGACATTAACTCTGTCCGGTGCACGGTCTCTAGCTAATACGTGTCTGGCAATATCGCCCGATGTCACCATACCATATTCGTCATTTTCATTGCGTTTATTAACAATTAAGACGGCGGTTTTTAATAGTTTCATTTTCTTTAGAGCATCCGCAACCGTCGCTATACCGTCAATCGTGCCAAAGTCCGTTTTCATAACGTCTTTGACACGGATGGGGGTGTTATTTTCTATCATAATTTGTCCTCAATCTCATGGGTTAATTCTTCTACTTGTCGCATCACACCAATAGCATCTTCCACGTCAATTTGAAAGGCGATACCGGTGCCGGGTTGATTGTCAAACTGAGCCACTTTGGCAATTTTTTCTAAGATATGTCGGCTTAGATGTTCTTCCACTAAGAACAGCAAGACATCTCTAGGTGACTCTAGAGTTAAGCCAAAGAAGGTTTTAGATTGTTTTAGTCCTTCTCCTCTAGCATGGTTGATAACGGTTGCGCCTTTTGCGCCACTTTCTCGCGCCGCATCTAATACGGTATCGGTTTTATCATCCTCAACGAAGGCAATAATTAATTTAAAATGCATGGTTGTCCTCAGGGTTTTGATGAGAGAGAGCGCTTGTTAAGCCACTGTGCAATTTGTGCGTAACTTAAAACAGCAATAATAGGGTATAAACTGGCAAAGGCAAGAAGTCCAAAGCCGTCTAATACTGGATTTCGTCCTGGAATAGCTTGGGCTAAACCGGCACCTAAAGCAGTGACTAAAGGTACCGTAATCATGGTGGTGGTTACGGTACCTGAATCAAAAGCAATGCCTATGATGAATTTAGGTGTAAATAGGCTTTGTAGTGTGGCAATTGCAAAGCCAGAAATGATATAAAAATAAAGCTCAGTGCCTGTGATAATGCGAAATGCTCCTAAGGCCAATCCGACACCGAGCCCAACACCTACGGCAATTCTTAAGCCCAGCGCTCGAATGGTCCCCCCAGATATTTGCTCTGCTTTAGCGGCAATTGCCAGTAAAGAAGGTTCGGCTAAAGCCACTGCAAAACCTAAGCTGGCAGCAAAAACATAAACCCATCCGTAACTTTGCCAGCGTATGGTTTTCTGTAAGGTACTAATGCCTAAAAATTCTATAGTGGTGAGTTGGGCAGCCATCAGTTTCCCAATGGGAAATAAGGCTATCTCTAAGCCTTTAATAAAGATAGCAATGCCTAATAAAACAAATATAAAGCCAGTAAATATTTTTTTAGGATTGTTAATTGCTTTACGAATTATGAACAAATGAAAACCGATAAGCACCATAAAAATGGGGATAAAGTCTCTTGCTGTGCCTAAAAGGAGTAGAAAGAATTCGACTAATTGTTCTGTCATACGATGATACCGTAGAGCATGACAGAGATAATGGGTGTCAGCGAGGCAAAAACCAGCAGCCCAAAACCATCGGTCATAGGGTTTCGGCCTTTAATGGCAGTGGCTAGCCCTACCCCCAATGCAGTCACTAAAGGAACTGTAATCGTGGATGTAGCAATACAGCCTGAATCATAGGCAATGCCCAGTATATCTTTGGGTGCGAAAGGCGTGATCATTGCTATCAATGCATAGGCATAAAATACCGGATAATGAGCGGGCCAGCCCTTAATAATTCTTAGTACACCCACTAGAATTGCTAGTCCAATAGAAACGGCAACAATCATTCTAAATCCTAGCGCATAGCTGTTTTTAGTATCAAGCGATGGGGAAATTAAGGATTTTTTAGCAGCGAGTTCTGCTGCTTGTTGAGCAATATGGATTAATGCAGGTTCTGCAATGGCTGCACCAAAGCCCAAACAAAACGCAAAAGTGAGTAACCAGAATAAACTCCCTTTTCTTGCAAAGGCGTAGGCCATGGATTCGCCGAGTGGAAACAGGCTGAGTTCCAGTCCTTGAATAAATAAAGTTAAACCTACTAATACGAATAAGATACCTATCACAAAGTGGCTTACGTCAGGTATTGATTGTCTAATGATCAATACTTGAAAACTGATCACTACCGCGAGTATGGGTGATAAATCAAAAAAACTTTTTATTAATTGATTGATAAAGCGCTTTTTAAACATTAATTTCCCAATCTCAAAGTGCACACAGATTGTATATTAAACCTAGGTTATTGTGTTACTGAGTTACTGTTCGATAGAAATTGGCTGAGATAATATAAGCAGAAAGATTAAGGCTTAAAGTGCTATTTTAAATGTTACTGTTATGATGCACAGTAGCTAATCATTATTGATTACTTTCGCCAATATAGGAGATAACTTATGCGCATTGGATTACCTAAAGAAATTAAAGATAATGAGTACCGTGTGGGATTAACACCCGGTGCGGTAAAAGCATTAACGCGGAGTGGTCATTACGTTTTAGTTCAGCAGGGCGCGGGTTTGGGCAGTGCCATTTCTGATGAAGAATATGTCGCTGCGGGTGCTGAAATTGTATTTAGTGCTGATGCTGTTTGGGCTGCGCAGATGGTGGTTAAAGTAAAAGAGCCTGTGGCTGCAGAATATCATTATTTACGTACAGATCTATTATTGTTTACTTATTTGCATTTAGCCTCTGATAAGCCCTTAACAGAGGCTTTATTAGCCAGAGGAACAACTGCGATAGCTTATGAAACGGTTCAAACTGAATCGGGTCAATTACCGTTATTAACACCGATGAGTGAAGTGGCGGGTCGCATGGCTACCCAAGTTGGAGCGACCTATTTGCAAAAGTCTCATGGTGGTAGGGGTGTTTTAATGGGAGGAGTGCCAGGAGTTGCACCTGCTAATGTGGTTGTTTTAGGTGCTGGAATTGTGGGTACTAACGCAGCTAGAGTGGCTGTGGGTATGGGTGCGCAAGTGACTGTGTTAGATATTAGTCATGAGCGTCTAAAGTATTTAGATGATATTTATCGTGGTCAGTTACAAACCCGTATCAGTGATCAGCATACGATAGAAGAGTGTGTTTATCAGGCAGACTTGGTGGTCGGCGCCGTATTGATTCCAGGAGCGCGAGCGCCTTGGTTGGTCACGCGTGACATGCTACCCAATATGCGAAAGGGGGCGGTTATTGTCGATGTGGCGGTTGATCAAGGTGGATGTATAGAAACGACGCGAGCTACTACGCACAGTCAGCCTACTTTTGAAATAGATGGAGTTGTGCATTATTGTGTAGCCAATATGCCCGGCGCTGTTCCCAGAACGAGTACCTTTGCTTTAAATAACCAGACCTTAGTTTATGTCTTGCAGTTGGCAAATGAGGGCTTAGATGCAGTGCGTAAGAGTAAATCCTTACAATATGGACTTAATACTTACAAAGGTTTGTTGACTTATCCTGCCGTGGCAGAAGCGTTTGATTTAAGTTATACCCCTGTACTAAATGCCTTGGATTAGTCGTTAGTGTTATTTTTAGCCTAGGTCGGTATGTCTTTCGCCTGTACTGACTCGACCGCCCTCTATCATATCGATAATGTAGACTTTACCATCACCGTGTTTGCTACTGAAGGCAGATTGCATGATTGTTTGAAAAATGCTCTCAACTAAATGGTCGGGAGCAAAAATTTCGATCCTTTTTTTAGGCAGAAAAGGTTTGTAATCCTGAATATGTTGGGTACGTTCTCGCCCAAAACCCTGACAGTCTATGACTGACATGCCTGGAAAATTTTGAATTTCTAATAATGCCATAGTGACATGATTTAGTTTATGGGGCTGAATAAATGCGCGTATTTCTTTCATAATTTATAGTTCATCGGGTTCAGCAAAATAGCGATAGAGTGCGGGTAACAATGTTAAAGTTAACAGAGTAGCCGTTAATAATCCACCAATGATTACTACAGCAAAAGGTTTGGCTGTTTCCGATCCGACACTGGTGGATAAGGCGGCTGGAAAAAGGCCTAGCATTGCCATCATGGCCGTCATGACTACTGGCCTTAATCTGCTTACAGAGCCATTGACGATTGCATCATGTAAAGAGTGACCCTCTCGACGTAACTTATTCAATTGGGATACTAAAATGACACCATTTTGTACAGCTATGCCAAATAAAGCAATAAAGCCTACAGCGGCAGATACACTTAGATTAATACCCGTTGCTAATAAAATTAGAATACCTCCAATCATGGCGAAGGGTACATTCATTAAAATGAGTAAGGCATTTTTAATAGACATGAATGCCCAGAACAGTAAAATAAAAATTAAACCTAAACTAATGGGGACGATAACAGCTAAGCGTTTCATAGCTCTTTGTTGATTTTCGAATTGTCCACTCCAGACCACTCGATAACCTGGGGGTAAATCAACCTGGGCGGAGACTTTTTCTTGAGCTTCTGCCACAAAACTGCCTTGATCTCGATTAATCAGATTACATTTGATGGCAATTCTGCGCATATTATCTTCTCTACTGATACGAGACGCGCCTTGATTGATCTTAATAGAGGCTAATTCTGAAAGAGGAATGCGCGCTCCATTAGGTGTCTGTACGGTTAGATTTTCTAAGCCAGCAACTGAGTTACGAGCATTTTCTTCGTAGCGCAAGGTAATATCAAAGCGTCGTTCACCCTCTAAAAACTGTGACGCTGACTTGCCTCCCATACCCATTTCTATAACATCTTCTACATCAGAAATATTGATGCCATAACGTGAGACCTTTGCTCGGTCAATATCAATCATCACTTGTGCGAGTCCGGCCTGCTGTTCTGCAGCAACGTCAGTTGCGCCTTGAATAGACGCTAAAATATGTGTGATTTGATCAGCTCTGTCTTGTAAAGTTTTAAGATCACTGCCGAAGATTTTTATGGCTATTTCGCCTTTTACGCCTGATATAGCTTCTTCAACGTTATCTTGAATAACTTGAGAGAAGTTTGTCAGTATGCCAGGAAAAATAGAGAGTTCCTTGTCCATCGCTTGGATAAGTAAGTCTTTTTTCTTATAACGCCATGTGTCTTTAGGGTTTAAATCAATTAATACTTCAAGGTTATTGAAGCCTTTAGGGTCTGTTCCGTCTTCGGGTCGACCGAGCTGAGTTAAGACCATTTTGGCTTCAGTAAATGTTTCTAGTTTTTCTCTAACTTCTTGTTCGACTTTTTTAGCGGTGTCTAATGAAACAGGAGTGGGTAAAGTGATAGTCAACCAAATATTACCCTCATCCAGTTTCGGCATAAATTCAGTACCGATAAATTTAACAGACATAAAGCTGAGTATTAGTGTGGCTACTGCGGTAATAAATACGGAGCGTGCATGTTTTAGAACCCATTCGATGATTCGTCGATAGTGCTTCTCCATCGATTCTACTAAAGGATTATGTGTTTCGGATATATTTGGGCCCAATAAATAGGTGAGCATTGCGGGCACAAAAGTGAGACTAAAGAGCATCGAAGCGACAAGTGCAAAACTTAATGTATAAGCCATCGGGGAGAAGATTTTTGCTTCTACTCGTTGGAAAGTAAAGATAGGTAGAAAAGCGATAATAATAATGGCCTTGGAAAATAATATAGGCCGTCCCATTTCTGTTGCAGTGACTAATAGAGTTTGGCGTAAATGCCGTAAATCAACATTTTTATGTAAATCGAGCGTGACCTGTACCATGACGGCTTCAACTAACACTACCGCACTATCAACAATGATACCGAAGTCAATAGCTCCCAAAGAAATGAGATTGGCTGAGATACCACCCAGATCAACCAGAATAAAGGCGAATAATAATGACAGCGGAATGATTAATGTGACTAAAAACGCTGCCATAAAACGGCGCAGGAAAACCAGCAGAATAATCATGATTAACGCAGCACCTTCAAGCATATTATGCTCAACAGTATGCACAGTATGACCGACTAACTCAGTTCTATCGTAGATGGGAGTCACTTTTACGCCTGGCGGTAATCCGAACTCATTAAGCTCTTTGATTTTTTCTTTAACCCCACCTAATACATTGACCGCATCTCGACCTTTAATCAGTAACACAATGCCTTCAACGATATCATTTTGCTGGTCTTTAGCGACTACGCCTGTGCGGGGTTGAGGGCCAACAGAAATATCAGCGACATCTTTGATGCGAACAGGTACGCCATCATGGGTATCAACCACTATTTCTCCGATTTCATCAGCCGACTTTAATAAGCCAATGCCACGCACAACGAGTGCTTCATCACCATACGCAATATAGCCCCCCCCCGTATTACTATTGTTGGCTGAGATAGCATCAAATACTTGTTGAAGATCAATATTGTAGTTTTTTAGTTGATCGGGTTTGGCGGCTACTTTATATTCTTTAACTCCTCCGCCATAAGAGACTACGTCAGCAACGCCTTGCACGGCTCTGATTTTAGGTTCAATGACCCAATCTTGTAAGGCCCGTTGTTCAACTAGGGGTAAGTTTTTTGCATCGACAACATAGCGTAAAATTTCTCCTACACCCGTTGATAGTGGGCCCAATTGGGGCTTGGCGTTATCAGGAATATCTGCATTTTGGATGCGTTCTAAAACTTGTTGCCTTGAAAAATAGTCTTCGGCATCGTCGTCAAAAGTGAGCGTTACCACCGAAAGGCCAAAGATAGAAACAGAACGCATGTTCATCAGGTGTGGCAAACCATTCATGACGCGTTCAATAGGTAATGAAATTAGCTTCTCAACCTCTTCAGGAGCTTGGCCCGGGTATTGGGTAACTACCTGTACAAATACATTCTGTACGTCTGGAAAAGCTTGGACGGGTAGTTTCTCAAAAGCGATAATTCCAGAGATTGCAATAGCAAAAGTGGCGCCGATCACCATCAGGCGTTGTTGTAGACAAAAAGCAATTAGATTTTCAATCATGTTTAAATTCTCTATGAAGCACTATTGTTTTTCGTTACTGGGTTCGGTTTCTTCTTCAGATCTTAGAGTTAAAGCGCCTTCTGAAACTAAAAGCTCATTTTCCTGTAGACCTTGACTAACGATAGCTTTATCTTTTAAACGTAAGCTGATGTCAACTTCACGTTGTTGGTAATTGTTATCATCCAAAGCAATAAAGACGTAATCGGAGTCTCCTTCGGTAAATACAGCGGTTAGAGGAATTACGATGGCTTTGTCGTTAGGATCACTATTTACATTAATCGTGGCATACATGCCCGGTAATAATAAGCCTTCTGAATTAGGTAAATCACAGCGCACCTGAATTGATCGGGTTTTTTCATCCAATACTTGGCCGATATATTGGACAGTAGCGGGGAAAGATTTGTTTGGATAAGCGGGAACAGTGATTGATAGCGTTTGCCCCAGTTTAATTTTGCTCAGGTTGACTTCAAAAATAGCCATTACAAGGGTCAATTTTTTAGTATCTGAAACGACAAATAATGGTATTTCTCTGTCTGGGCGAACCTCAAATCCTGGGGTTACCTCTTTTTCAACAATAATCCCTGAAATAGGTGACCTTAATTTAAAACGACCATCGTTTTGATTGGCATCTATGTGTAAGTTTTTTAAGCGATCTTTAGCGCGTTCTAGTTCACTGTTCGCCGCATTAAAGTCGTCTTGAGAGCGTTCTAATTCTTTTTGAGATGTAGCTTTGCCAGCAAAAAGCTCTTGTTGGCGAGTATAATTTTTCTTCGCTAAGATTAAATCGGCTTGCGCTTTTGCAAAATCGGACTCAGCATTGGCGACGTCAGGGCTGTCGAGTTCGAGTAAGTTTGAGCCTGTTTCAATTACAGAGCCTAATGGAAGAGGAGCAGAAACAACACGCCCTGCAACAGGTGAACTTATTCTAGAGGTGACATTTTCATTATAGGTAATTTTGCCGGTGAGTGGTTCCATTAAAGGGTGTTGTGTTAAGCTCAGTTTAGTCGTTTTAATATAAGCTTTTTTGGGCGAGTTTGGAGCTAATTGCACCATACCCGATATTCTTTGTGTGGTGACTACCGTTGGTTTTTTATCAGTGGATTCTGAACATGCACTTAATAAGGCTATCGATAAGAGCAGGCAATAGTTAAGTTTTTTTCTAATATCGGAATGCATCATTTTATCCATTTATATAATCTGTTTGCGTTTGGCTTTTGAGCTGGCCAGCATTAATGAGGGGTGCTGTTTGAGGATGCCTCGGGCATGTTTTCAGTGCCTAAAGATTTTTTTAAATCATAATAAGCAGTGGCCCTGTTAATTTCTGCAGCATAATAGTCATGCATAATATTTTTGTAGCTACGTTGGGCTTCTATAAAATCTAATACGCTATTAGCGCCTTTATTGTAGGCAAGCTCTGAACTATTTCTAACTGAGAGGGCGTCGGTTAATAACTCTTTTTTAAAACGCTGTACAATTTTGTCGGTACTGTTCCATGTGGCTAAAGCGCTAACCACATCGTTTCGAATACTGAGTTCTGTTTGTTCGGCTTTTAGTTTATTTTGATTAAGATTAACTTGGGCTTTATCGGCCTCACCCTTGTATTGATAAAATACCGGTAAAGGCACGCTTAAACCAACAAAGCCAGAGTCGAGTGCATTATTACTGGGGTCTCTAGCATAGCCCCCTGTGACAGTTACATCAGGGTATGTAAGGCGTTGAGCTAGATCTAATAGTTTATCCGCTTGATCAGCACGCAATTTATCAGCTTGTAAGTCGGGTCTTTGTTGCAGGGCCTTGTTGGTTAAGGCCTCTTTGTTTAGATCTAACGTGAGGTCTTTAGCATCGGGCCATTGTTCTTGCGCTTCAAACTGAAGACTTTTTTCTGGCCAACGAAGTACGACAGCTAAATCTGCTTGTGCATTTGTTACTGCGGATTGAGCATTATCCAAATCTGATTCGGCACGAATGCTTTCCATCTTGACTCGAAGAAAGTCTGATTCTGATATATCACCACTGTTTAAACGCAGTTTGTTTGCAGCGGTTATCGTTTGATAATGATCAACAATTTCTTGAGTAAGGTCTCGATATTTTTGCGCTTGCAGTAATTGATAATAACTGTTTCTGACTATATTAGTGAAGATGCGTACAGCATCACGAAAATCATTTTCTGCTGCTTGGGTAGCAAAGTTACTGCTTTCCATACGAAGCCCTCGCTTTCCAGCGACTTCAATTAATTGACTGAAAGTATAGTATTCTGCTGGACCACAAGATACCATAGCACTATGGTTACAACCCGTTGCACTAGCCCCTTTGTTTAGGTTCGATCCACTAAGTTCACCTAATTGAAAACTGACTGTCGGATTGGGTATGGCTGAAGCGACGATGGCATCTGCAAACGATTGGTCTATGTTGTATCGTGCAGCAATAAGGTCTAGGTTTCGTTGGTAGAAAATTGATATGACTTCATCAAGCGAAACTGATTGGGCTTGGACTTGAGGGCTTAATAAAAGAAAACCTAACAGTAATTTTGTGACTTTTGTTCTGATTGTTGTATGTCGCATGATTGTAAACGATAGGCAAAAAATAAAGTCGGTTAGGGTGATAAGTTGAATTGATAGTGATATTTTGCTTGGGGTAATACTAGAAATTTGTTACATAAAGCTTTAAGCTAGTTTCATGCCAGTATTTAAATTGACTGGTTATTCATGACATTAGCTTTATGATGTTTTATTGTTAATCTTTTATTGGTTAATAAATGGTTTAAATAAACCTGTTTTAGGTTTTTTATAACCATTACCTTTTGATAATTAATTAAAAAACCTATTTTCGGCGAAATTATAATGTCGTTTCAAAATTTGATGTTGTCATTTATTCGATAACTAATTGCAATTTCTTGATATATTCATCATAACCATGGGTTCAACCAAAGAAGTCTATTCCTAATGCTAATTATCGAGTTTTTAAAAATGTATTCCTTGAGCATGACTAGAAGCAAAATATTACCTTTTTTATGTGTACGCGTTATTTGTTTGTTAGGTGCTTTATTTTTTATACCTAACATAGCTGTTAGCGATGAGGTGGTAGACAAAAATGTTAATCCTCCGACTGTTGGCCATATTGATTCAGTGGTGATAGATACAACCTTGTCGTTGTCAAAGCTAATTGATTTAACTATGGAGAAATATCCTGATGCCACTTGGTTAACCGCGTTGGAAGATGAAGCGATTGCATTATCTAAGCGAGGTGAAAGTTTGACCGCTGGCTCTGCTCAGTTGGCTCTTGGATATCAGTCAATTTCAACTTTTAGGCTTAATTATGGTACTGCAAATATACAAGTACCTTTATGGAATTTGGGTCAACGAGATGCTCAAAATAATTTGGCTAATAAAGCTGAAACGAGTGCGACTCTGCAAGTCTCTGATGTTAAATTGAGGGTTGCCGGTTTAGTCAGAGGTGCTTTATGGGCGATTGCTTTAGCTAATATTCGATATGAGCAAGCTAAAGCTGAATTAGGTATTTACGAAAAATTATTGGCGACTATAAAGCGTAGGGTTGAATCAGGTGATTTGCCTCGTGCTGATGATTTATTGGCTCAAACTGAGCTATTACAAAAACGTTCTGTTTATACTCAAGCTGAAGCAGAGTTGATGCATGCTCGCAAGCGTTATATGTCTATTACACAGCTTAATAAAATACCGGCTAATTATGTAGAGCCGTTGGTTGCATTGAAAGAACTGGGGCAAAATCATCCGAGTTTAATTGCGTTAACCAGTGAAATTGATCGAAAACAAGCTGAATTAGTCGCTACGAAAGCGATTGGCTCGGGGCAAACGAATGTGGTGGCCGGTCTGTTAAGTGATGAAGGTAATGATTTTCGTAGTAATAAAGCAGAGTTTTTTAATGTGGGTGTGAGCGTGCCTTTTGGTGGAAGTGCTCATCTTCAACCTCAAATTGCAGCCATTAATGTGGAATTAAATAAACTAATTTCTGAGCGAGATCAGTTATATAGAGACCTAGAGCAAGCGCATCATGAAGCAGAACATAATTTGGAAATAAATAAGGTTCAATTAGAGAATGCTAACGAACAACGAAAAGTTTCGGAAAAATTGTTAACAATGACAGAGTTGGCTTTCTCGGTCGGAGAAATTGACTTAATGGATTTATTAAAAATACAGTCTAGAACACAACAGGCCATTCTTGCTGCTAAAGAGTGGGTTGTAATGATGCAACGAGATAAAGCGCTTTACAACCAATCTGTTGGGATGATGCCATGAGAAAGTTAGTGTGCATATTTTTAGGTTTTTTTTGTTTAATAGTTTTGGCTAATGCGGAAACTGAAAATACCTTACAACTTTCGCAAGAACAATTGACTAATTTAGGTATCAATCTAAGCCAAATTGAATCAACTCATCAATTCACCATTTTAAATGCGCCAGCTAAAGTGGTATTACCTCCGGGTAATGAATACAGTGTAAGTGCTTCTCAAGCGGGCTTAGTTGTTAATATATCGGCATCTTTAGGGGACTCTGTAAAAAAAGGGCAGGTGTTGGCTCAGATTAACAGCCCAGATTTATTAGCTAATCAACGATTATATTTAAAAGCGCTGAATGATTTGCAGCTCAATTTATTGGCTTATGATCGTGATAAACAATTAGTAGCTGAAGGTGTCATTGCAGAAAGACGTTGGCAAGAAACAAGCAGTCAATATAACACCTTTATTTATGAGGCAAATGAACTTAAACAATTATTAGAAATATCTGGAATGACTGTTGCAGAAATTGATCAATTGGCTAAATCTCATCGGTTAAGTGGTCAGTTGAATGTGAGAGCACCTATTTCTGGTGTTGTGTTAGATCGTTCTGTTTTAGTGGGGGAGCGTATTGATCTGCAAGCGCCACTGTTTAAAGTCGCTTTGTTAGATGAGTTATGGCTAGAAGTTAATGTGCCTCATGAGCGTATTGATAGTATTAAATTGGGGGACATTGTTCTAATAGATAATAGTGCTGTGAGTGCTGAAATTATTTTGTTGGGTCAAAGTGTTAATTCAGATAATCAGACAATACAAGTTAAGGCAAGGGTTCGAGGGAAGTATCCTGATATACGAACAGGTGAAACTATTAATACTCAAATTATAAAATTTCTTAAGACACCGGCTTATAAAGTACCCAACGCGTCTGTTGCTCAATATGAAGGTAAAGTTTTTGTCTTTGTGCGAACCTCCTCTGGTTTTTCGATCAGTCCTATAAACATTATTGGTAAGCAGGGTGATGACACCATTATAACAGGTGATTTTTCAGGTAAAGAAACAATAGCGATTAAAGGTGCGGTCGCTCTCAAAGCACTGTGGTTAGGTTTGGGGAGTTCAAAATAGTGTCTATTTTGATACGTTTTGCGCTGAGTCAGCGACTGCTAATAATAATTATTGTAGGGTTATTATGTGGTGGCGGTTATTTTGCTTTTAAGAATATACCTATTGATGCGTTTCCAGAAGTTTCTCCCACACAAGTAAAAGTGATCGTTAAAGCGCCGGGTATGACGCCTGAAGAAGTTGAATCTAGAATTACTGCGCGTATAGAGGTGGAGTTATTGGGCATTCCTCATCAAATTATGTTGAGATCTATCGCTAAATACGCTTTAACTGATATTACCGTCGATTTTAAGGAAGGTACTGATATTTATTGGGCTCGCCAACAAGTCGCTGAACGTTTGAATGGTATGTGGGCTAATTTACCAACGGGAGTGGAAGGGGGCATTGCGCCAATGACGACGCCTTTAGGAGAAATGTTTATGTTTACCATTGAAGGTGGCGATTTAAACTTGATGGAGCGCAGGGATTTATTAGACTGGGTTATCCGGCCAGCTTTAAGAACCGTACCTGGCGTGGCAGATGTTAATTCATTAGGTGGATTGGTTAGAAGTTTTGAAGTTGTGCCAGACCATATTCGATTAGCTGGGCGCGGCATTGGCATTGATAAATTGATACAAGCCTTGCAGAATAATAATCGTAATGACGGTGCGGGTCGAATGAGCGATGGTGAGGAAGCCTTAATCGTTCGGGCGGATGGACGTATTAAAAGTTTAGCAGATGTCAGTGGTATTGTAGTTGATAATCAAGCCGGTTCGCCAATTACGGTAGCTGATGTCGCAGAGGTTAAAATAGGTGCTCTGACGCGGTATGGTGCGGTTAGTAAGAACGGTCTTGGGGAAGCAGTTACCGGTTTGGTTTTAAGTTTACGTGGCGCCAATGCAAGACAAACTATAGAAGGTATTCAAGCCAAATTGGCTCAAATCAGCGCAGCATTTCCTAAGGGTGTGGAGGTTAAAGTCTTTTATGATAGGGGTAATTTAGTTAATAAAGCAGTTGATACTGTGTTACATGCTTTATTAGAAGCCATTGCTTTAGTCGTTATTTTGCTCGTGTTATTTTTGGGTAATATTCGAGCGGCGGTGGTGGTCGCTTTAGCGTTGCCAATGGCGGCTTTATTTACCTTTATTATGATGCATTTCATGGGTATGTCTGCAAACTTAATGAGTTTAGGTGGCTTAGCGATTGCGATTGGTATGTTAGTGGATGCAGCTGTGGTGGTGGTTGAAAATTTAATCACGCATTTAGCCCATGTTGAAAAAGCTAAGCGCTTACCCAGATTACATATGATTTATCGGGCGAGTTGTGAAGTTGCGGGCTCGGTGACCTCTGGTATTTTAATTATTATTATCGTGTTTTTGCCTTTAATAACATTACAAGGTTTGGAAGGTAAATTATTCACTCCAGTGGCTTTAACCATCGTTTTTGCTTTGAGTGGATCTTTGGTGTTGTCTCTTACCGCCATTCCTGTGATTGCATCCTATCTTTTAAAAGAAGTGTCCCACGAAGAGCCATGGTTGCCAAGGCAATTACAAAAGGCATACAAGCCCTTGTTGCTGTGGTGTTTAGCAAATAGTAAAAAATTGTTTGCGGGTGTCGGTGTTTTATTAGTGATAACGATGATAATTTTTACGCAAATTGGTAGCACCTTTATGCCGACCATGGATGAAGGCGATATTATCGTGCAGCTAGAAAAACTGCCCTCTATTACTTTAGATCAGTCGGTGATGTTAGATGGGCAAGTGCAAAAAAATCTTCTTAAACATATACCTGAGATAGAAACTGTGGTGTCGAGGGTGGGTTCTGATGAGTTGGGACTTGACCCTATGGGTTTAAATGAAACGGATACTTTTTTAGTATTAAAGCCTAAAGATCAATGGCGGGTGGCTAATAAAGAGGCATTGATTGAAGAAATTCGAAAAGTGATGGAACAAACCCCTGGCATCGCTTTCGGTTTTACACAGCCCATTGAAATGCGTGTTTCAGAAATGTTAACAGGGACCCGAGGGGATGTTGCCGTTAAATTATTTGGTTCTGATTTGGCGGTGCTTGATCAAAAAGCCGTTGAGATAGCAGAAGTATTGAAACATATTACAGGCTCAGCCGATGTGTTCTCTAAGCAAAATAATGGTATGCAGTTTTTACAACTGACGATTGATCGGTTAGCAGCAGGCCGTTTGGGGTTAGATGTTGATGGGATAGAAACATTGTTGCGTGCCCAGATAGAAGGTTTAAATTTAGGGGTAGTACAAGAAGGTATTAAGCGTACCCCCTTAATTTTAAGAGGTAAAAGTAATATGGCTAATTTCGACAATTTGCAAATTACTTTACCAAATGGTCATCATATTCATGTGACCGAAATCGCAAAAATAGAAAAAGTTGAGGGTGTGGTATCCGTCGGCAGAGAGCGTGGACAGCGCTTTGTGGTGGTTCGCAGTAATGTACAAGACCGAGATTTAGTAGGGTTTGTTGAAGAAGCGCGTAAAGCTGTGGCTGAAAAGGTTAAATTACCGATTGGTTATACTGTAGAGTTCGGTGGTCAGTTTGAAAACCAACAACGGGCAGCCGCCACTTTATCTATTGTGGTGCCTGTGGCGTTAGGTTTAATTTTCTTATTGTTGTTTTCAACATTTGGCTCTGTGCGTCAAGCAGCGCTCGTTTTATCTAATATTCCTCTGGCAATGGTAGGCGGTGTTTTTGGCTTATGGATATCAGGTGAATATCTATCAGTGCCAGCTTCGGTCGGTTTTATTGCTTTATTAGGTATTGCAGTATTAAACGGCGTGGTGATGGTGAGTTACTTTAATCAATTAAAAGCCACGGGTATGGATATGTTAAAGGTGGTGACAATAGGGTCTTCTCGACGACTAAGACCTGTCTTAATGACCGCGAGTATTGCGGCTTTTGGACTTATTCCTTTGTTATTTGCGACAGGTCCGGGTTCCGAAATTCAAAGACCTTTAGCGATAGTGGTGATTGGCGGTTTAGTGTCGTCTACTTTTCTAACCTTATTTTTATTACCTATCTTATATAAACAATTCGGCGTTCCTAAGGAGTCGATGCAATGAGTGGTACAGAATATTTAGTGACGCTTAATATTCCACCAAGTTTGGAAGAAATGATGGTGGATAGTCTTTTATTATTGGAAACTGAGCACGGCTTTAGTAGTTTTGAGGTGAATGCGCATCATCATGTGCACCATGGGTTATCTTTAGCAGAGCAAGTAACTGGGCGTCAGAAACGGGTTCGATTTCAGTTGTATGTGCCAGCGGCAAAGTTGCCCGATTTAATTGCTAAATTGCGGGAAGACTTTGCCGATTCAGGTATTCAATATTGGGTATTACCTGTGATTGAGAATGGCGTTATTTAAATTTAAAGCTTTTTACTGACTTTCATCACCTCAGCATTGTCAGCTAAAGTTTCTATACTAAAGCCTAGTTTGCTAACCAGTCCTAACATAGGTTTGTTAGCAGTTAATACTTCTCCAGTAAAAATTTCCATACCCTTGTCTTTGGCAGAGCGCATAAGCTCGATAAGTATTTTTGTTCCGACCCCCAAGCCTTGCGCATCATCCACGACGACCAGAGCAAACTCTACCGACTTACCATCAGGGCTCATAACATAACGCCCCACCCCCAGTTCTTTAGTTTGGTTAAGGTCGGGATTATGGGTAATAGCAATAAAAGCCATTTCTCGGTCGTAATCAATTTGCGTGAAGCGCACAATCATTTCAGGTGTTAGTTCTTGTAAGGCTTGCATAAACCTAAAATATTTTGTGTCAGCTGATAAGCGACTATGGAAGTCTTGTTCTAATTCGGCATCTTCAGGGCGAATCGGTCGAATGATAATATCCATATCATTGCTGAGTTTGTGGTGTTGAATGAGTTCATGCGGATAGGGATGTATAGCCATATGTTGATAAGCTTTGGCAGGTGCTGATAATTGCGCCTTAATGCGCGCATCAACGGCGATAGCGCCTTGCTCATCCACAATCAGTGGATTAACATCCAGTTCTAAAAGTTCAGGCAGTTCACTGACTAAGGTTGAAATATTGAGTAATACTTCAACAAGCGCTTTGGTATTAGCTGGTGCTAAATTTCGGAACTTTTTTAAATATTTACCTGCTTTGGTTTTAGCGATCATTTGCTCAATCATATAAGCATTGAGTGGAGGTAAGGCGATGGCATTATCTTTAATAATTTCTACCATTGTGCCACCTAAACCAAAGCTAATAGCTGGGCCAAAAACAGGATCTCTCACCACTCCTATCATTAACTCTCGGCCGTTAGTGCTTTTAAACATCGGTTCAACCGTCATACCTATTTCGGTAATATCGGGTTGAACGGTTCTAATAGCAGCCGCCATATCGGTATAGTGTTGAGCGATGGCTTCGGTGCTTGAGATGTTAAGTTTTACGCCGCCAATATCAGATTTATGGCTAAATTCCGCCATATTGATTTTTAATACCACCGGAAAGCCAATGTTTTCAGCAGCTTTGACTGCCTCTTCCGCACTGCCTACTGACAGAGTGGGTGTGACGGGAATATTAAATGCCGATAAGACAGCTTTGGCTTCTTGGGTGGTTAATACTGTTCGACCTGTGACTAGTACAGATTGAATAATAGTTCGAGCTTTTTCTGCATCTGGCTCGGCTTGTTCTTCACGCGATTTAGGGATTTGATTAAGCAAGATTTGGTTTTCTGCGTAGTTGGCTAAGAAAGCAAACGCATCTACGGCTGTTTCTGGTGTGCTAAAGTGAGCGACTTTACTATTAGTAAACAGATTTCGTCCGTCGATCACTTTGGCGCCCCCTGTCCATGAGGCCAAGACGGGTTTAGAGCTGTTTTTTGCGCCGTCAATAATACATTGAGCAATCTGAGTGGGTTCAGTCATTGCTTGAGGCGTTAAAATGACCAGTATGCCATCAATTTGATCGTCTTTGAGGCAAACTTCTAGGGCTCTTTGATAACGCTCAGCTGTGGCATCACCCAGAATATCAATGGGATTAGCATGTGACCAGTGCGGTGGTAATACCGTATTTAAGGCTTCAATACTGTCTGTGCTCAGTTCGGCCATTTGGATGCCAACATCTTCGGCGCGGTCGGTACTCATGACGCCGGGACCACCTGCATTAGTAATTATAGCTAGGCGATCTTGTTTTATGACGTAATTATTTGCTAAAACGCGAGCTGCCGAGAATAATTCGGTAATGGTATAGGCTCTTACCACACCCGCTCTGGCAATCGCGGCATCGAACACATGATCGCCACCGACCATGGCTCCGGTATGCGACATAGCCGCTTTACAGCCCGCTTCATGACGACCTGATTTAATTAAAATAACCGGTTTTAAACGCGCGGCGGCTTTAAGGCCACTTAAAAAACGGCGCGCATCTCGAATGCCTTCAACGTACATTAAAATGCCAGTGGTTTTGGGATCAGTTGCGAGATAGTCCAGAACTTCCCCAAAATCGATATCTGCGGCGCCACCCATAGATACTACCGTAGAAAATCCGATATCTTGGACTTTAGCCCAATCTAAAATAGCCGTACAAATCGCGCCAGATTGGGAAAGTAAGGCAAGATTGCCGTCCTTAATAACGCCATCGCCAAAGGTGGCATTTAGTTTGCCATTGGGTCTGGCTACGCCTAGACAATTAGGGCCAATAAAACGGATTTGATAGCGGTGGGCAATATCTAAAACCTCTTGTTGCAGTCTTTTGCCTTCATCTCCTAGTTCACCAAATCCCGCAGTGATAATAATCACTGCGCGGACGCCTTTATCACCGCATTGTTGCATGACGCTGGGTACCGTAGGTGCGGGAGTGGCGATAACGACTAGATCTATTGCTTCCGGAATGCTGAGTAAATTAGGGTAAGCTTTTAAGCCTAATATTTGTTCGCGCTTATGATTAACAGGATAAAGGTTGCCATTAAAGCCGGCTTCTTGCATGTTGAGTAATAATCGATAACCCACACTTTCTTCACGTTCTGAGGCACCGACAATGGCTACTGATTGAGGGGTAAAAAAAGGGTTTAAGTAATGAGGGTCCATCGTTGCTCCTAATTAAGCTTAATGCTGGTAATTTTGATTTAAATTTGCTTACTTAAACAATAGCATAATTTTATGACAACACTTATATTAAGTGTGGTTTTAGGTCGACTTGTTTATCGGGGTAGTTTATTGGTATAGAGTACTCAATTAATAATAGTTAGCTGTTTATTTATGAAAATGTTCACTTGGACATGCGCTCTGTCTTAAACTAATGATAGGCCAGTGGTTAGCGGTAGCGAATGCGCTTAATTTTTCATCTGGATCAACAGCTACGGGGTGATCGACTAATTTGAGCAAGGGTAAATCGTTATGAGAGTCACTATAGAAGTAACTGTTTTGCATAGTCTCGTTTGAGGTTTTGAGCCATGCTTCTAATAGTTTAACTTTGCCTTCTTGAAAACAAGGGATGCCATCTACTTTGCCAGTATATTGACCATTGATAAATTCAGGGTTGCTAGCTAATAAATTTTTAATGCCGTATAGATTAACAATAGGTTCGGTTACAAACCGATTCGTAGCGGTGATAACTAATAAAGTATCTCCTTTTGCACGATGCTGGTTAATAAGTTCTTGAGCGGGGGGTAATAAAATGGGGGTAATGATGTCGCGAATAAACTGCTTACGCCATTCATACAGTTGCTGGGTATCATTATCCGCTAAGGGTTTTAAAGAGAAACTTAAAAACTCTAAAATATCTAAGTTACCTTCTTTGTATTGCTTATAAAATTTTATATTTGCGGCTTCATAATAGGCTTTATCTACAATACCTTGGTCAACTAAAAACTGTCCCCATAAGTAATCGCTATCATCTGCAATCAGGGTGTTATCTAAATCAAAAATCGCTAAACTCACATTAAACCTGTCTGAATTAATTAAATGCCTTATGCACTCTGGCATCTAAGGTTTTTTTATGGAACAATGGAGATATTATAAACAACCTGACCCCTTTTGTAATTTAACCCGTTGGTAAAATTAACTTTACGGTCAGAATAGAAACAGGTTTTAACATGATAGACTCTAAAGGATACCGGCCCAATGTCGGCATAATCCTTTGCAATGACGAGGGTCGTGTGTTTTGGGCTAAACGAATGGGCGTTAATGCGTGGCAGTTTCCGCAGGGCGGAATTAACGCTAACGAAGATCCCGAAGCAGCGATGTATCGAGAATTGTGGGAAGAAACAGGCTTAGAAGAGCAGCATGTGGAGTTGCTGGGTAGAACGCGTTATTGGTTGAGGTATCAATTACCTGATCGTTATATTAGGAAAAGTTCTGCGCCCTTATGTATTGGTCAAAAACAAATTTGGTATATGTTGCGTTTAATCACGCAAGAGTCAAATGTAAGGTTTGATCATTGTGAGAAGCCCGAATTTGATAGTTGGCGCTGGGTAGATTATTGGGAGCCTCTGGAAGATGTCGTGTACTTTAAGCGTAAGGTTTATCAAAAGGCGATGACGGAACTGGGTGCAATACTTGCGTTAGATTCTATTCCGGTTAATGCGGCGAGTTATTTAGCTAAGCCTGTTAAGCCAAATCAGTCGAAAAACTCAAACTCAAAATAATTGCGAGCGCTGGATTCTTAAATACTAGCGCTAGTTATTTTGTTCTTAAGTAATATTAATTAATAGTTTAGATGAGCTGCCGACTTGCTCTTTAACTAGTTTTGGGACTAAATAGCCTGGTAGGCTGGATTGAAGGGTTTTAATAAGATCAATAGCCTTCGCTTCAGATACTTCAAAATGACCTGTTCCTGTCGCTTTATCTAATAAATGTAAATAATAAGGGATAACGCCTGCTTCAAATAATCGCTCACTGAGTTCAGTGAGTTGGAAAGCTTGATCGTTAACGCCTTTTAATAAGACGGATTGGTTAAATAACGTAAAGCCATGCTGCTTAATTAATTGTAATGCACTGCTCACGCGAGAATTTATTTCATTAGCGTGGTTGCAATGGACAACAAACACAATTTTTTTCCCCGTGTCGTTAAGGTGAGCAAGCAACTCAGATGTTATACGAGCAGGTAGAACGATAGGTAAGCGTGTATGAATGCGTATGCGTTTTAAATGCGTAATGGAACTTAATTTTGTGAGTAATGTCTTTAAGCGTTCATCACTTAATATTAAGGGATCCCCGCCGCTTAATATAACTTCTGTAATATCGGTATGCTTCGTGATGTATTCAATTCCAGCATTTTCACTCTTTTTGTTGAGTTGCAGATCGCTATAGGGGAAATTGCGTCTGAAGCAATAGCGGCAATTTATGGCGCAACTGCCTGTGTTAATAAAGAGCGCGCGGCCTTGGTATTTGTGTAATACGCCAGCTTGAATGGCGGCAGGTAGATCGCCAACAGGGTCATAACTATAGCCGGGGTATTCAGATAGTTCGTCTGATAGGGGTAATACTTGGCGTAATAAAGGATCGTTTGGGTCTCCTTTTTTTATGCTGGCAGCAAAACTCATGGGAACGCGTAATGCAAATTTTTTTGTTGCGGCGTCTGAGACAGGTAAGTCTTTAATTTCTATATGTAGATAGCGGCACAGTTCTTCAATTGAGCTGAAAGCTTCAGTGAGTTGTTGTTGCCAGTTTTTAGAAAAGTGTAGCGTATCGATTTGAGTTTCTAACATGAAATAGTTATTAAAGTTTCTATCAATGGGTGGCCTCCATTATAATGGCTATGTTTATATTGTTTGTCATCTTGAGGAAAAAATGGCTATTTACAGCACGAATGAATTTAAATCAGGGTTAAAAGTCATGTTAGATAATGACCCTTGCGCAATTATAGAAAACGAATTTGTCAAGCCGGGTAAGGGCCAGGCCTTTAACCGCGTTAAAATTAGAAATTTAAAAACAGGCCGAGTGATAGAGCGTACCTTCAAGTCGGGTGATTCTCTTGAGAGTGCTGATGTTGTTGATGTAGAAATGCAATATCTCTATAACGACGGTGAATTTAGACATTTCATGACCCCAGAATCATTTGAGCAGTACCAATGTGATGCAAAAGCGGTGGGTGATGCGAGTAAGTGGCTAAAAGACCAAGATATGTGCACTGTCACTTTATGGAATGATGCACCTTTGTCAGTAACGCCCACTAACTTTGTGGAGTTAACGATTGTTGAGACAGATCCGGGCGTAAGGGGTGATACTTCAGGTGGTGGCGGAAAACCCGCAACGCTTGATACGGGGGCTGTTGTTAGGGTGCCGTTATTCGTACAGCAAGGTGAAATGATTAAAGTAGATACACGTACCGGTGAATATATTTCTCGTGTAAAAGAATAGTGTCTAATGCATGGCAACCTACTTGTAGCATTGAGTCCTTACGTATAAGAGCAAAACTCCTTCATAAAATCAGGAGCTACTTTTCAGCAAGAGATGTGCTGGAGGTAGAAACGCCTTTGTTGAGTCACAGTTGTGGGACTGATCCTTATTTGGATTTTTTTACCACAACTTATAAGTGTGGGAATCAATCAAATAAGTTGTTTCTGCAGACTTCACCTGAGTTTGCTATGAAGAGATTGTTGTGTGCAGGATCAGGTTCAATTTATCAGATCTGTAAAGCGTTTAGAAAGGGCGAGTCTGGGCGTTTTCATAATCCAGAGTTTACGCTACTGGAATGGTACCGAGTGGGCTATAATTTAGATCATTTAATGGCTGATGTTGAGGATTTACTGGTCTTCCTGAGTGAAGAATCGTTGTCCTTATCGACAACTGAGAAATACAGTTATCGGGAGGTGTTTTTGAATCTTACTGGGCTTGATCCTTTTGTCTTTTCTCTCGATCAGTATAGTGCATTTGTAATTGAGCATAATCAAGCAGAAGCATTAACTATTTGCGGATATGATCACAGTCTCTGGTTAGATTTTATTTTTAGCCATTATGTGCAGCCCAGCTTAGGTTTGTCAGGTTTTTGCTTGGTGTATAGTTATCCTGCAACTCAGTCTTCATTAGCAAGGATTAATGTAGAAAACCCTACGATCGTTGATCGCGTTGAAGTTTTTTTTAAGGGTGTTGAACTGGGTAATGGTTATTATGAATTGCAAGATGCCCAGGAGCAAAGTCAGCGATTCGATAAGGAAATATACATTAGACAAGAAACAGGGCGTCCGTTAGTAGTTAAAGATGATCGACTTATTTCGGCCTTGCATCAGGGTTTGCCTGATTGCTCCGGTATTGCGATTGGTTTAGATCGGTTATTAATGATCTTGACCGAAAGTGCCAGTATTGATGATGTGCTTAGTTTTTCAATACAACGCGCATAAGTGTGGTTGTTATTAATTATGTTATACTTTCAACGTTTTTTTATTGTTTAGGCCCTGTGGGTCCTCTTTTGCCGCTTAAATGAAATCAATTATTTTTTCTTGTCTCTTATTGCTCGGTTTTTTGCTTTCATCTGGAGTCAAAGCCGAAGAAGAATTCGTTGTCAGAGATATTCAAGTTAAAGGTTTACAGCGTATTTCTTTAGGTACGGTTTTTAGTTATTTACCTGTCAATGTGGGTGAAAGGTTCTCTTTAGATAATGTTACTCCTGCAATTAAAGCTTTGTTTAAAACTGGTTTCTTTAAAAATGTATCTTTAGAGAGAGAAGGATCAACGCTTATAGTAAAAGTAGTCGAAAGACCGTCTATTGCGAAAATTGTGTTCGAAGGTAACAAAGATTTAAGTAAAGATGATTTAACCAAAGCTTTAGATAAGATAGGATTGGCTGAAGGTAAGATATTTGATCGCCAAATTTTAGATAAGGTTGAGCAAGAATTAACTCGACAGTATTTAAGTCATGGTAAGTACGGCTTAAAAATTAAAATTGATGTGGCTGATTTAACACGAAATCGTGTGGGTATTAACATTAAGATTTCTGAGGGTCGTGTAACTAAGATTAAGCAAATTAATATCGTGGGTAATAATGCTTTTGAAGAAAAAGTGTTATTAGATAAGTTTGAATTAAGTACTTCGAATCTATTATCTTTTTATACTAAGAATGATCAATATTCTAAACAAAAGTTAGGGGCGGATTTAGAGACATTGCGATCTTTTTATCTTGATAGAGGCTATATTAATTTTTCTGTTGAATCTACACAGGTAGCAATTACGCCAGATAAAAAAGATATTTATGTCACTATTAACATAAAGGAGGGTGATGTATTTACTGTCTCAAAAGTCAAATTATCAGGTAATTTAATCGTTGCGCCCGATGTGTTGATTAAGTTAGTGAGTATAGGTCCTAGTGAGATTTTCTCTAGAAAAAGTGCTACGGAAACTTCTAAAGCAATTCAAGATCGTTTGGGTGATGAGGGGTATGCTTTTGCTAACGTGAATATGGTCCCTGAGATAAATGAGGCCCGGAAAACGGTAGAGATGACTTTTTTTGTTGATCCGGGTAAGCGAGTCTATGTTCATCGAGTTAATTTTGTTGGGAATGCTAAAACGCGTGATGAGGTTTTACGCCGCGAGATGCGTCAAATGGAAGCAAGTTGGGCATCCAGTTCTAAAATTGAACGTTCTAAAACACGTTTAGAAAGGTTAGGTTATTTCGAAAGTGTTAATGTTGAAACTCCGCCGGTTGTTGGGACTTCGGATCAGATTGATGTCAATTACACAGTGGTTGAAAAGTCTTCAGGTAATTTATCTGCAGGTGTAGGTTTTTCTCAGGTACAAGGCATTGTTCTTAACGCTAATATTGCGCAAGACAATATTTTTGGCTCTGGTAAGCGAGTGAGTGTTGGTTTTAACAATAGTAGCTATATTACTAGCTATCAATTTGGATTCTCTAATCCATATTTTACAACTGATGGTGTGAGTCAGGGTTACAACTTAGGTTATTCTAAAAGAAATGCAGGTGCTATTAATATTGCAAACTACAATACTAATGTTGTTAATGCCGGAATTAATTTTGGCGTTCCCTTGAACGAGTTTGATCAGGTCGGCTTTAATACAGATGTGAAACATACTTCTTTAGCGACGACAGATTATTCGTCAAAACAAATTTATGACTTTACAACTACTCAAGGCGATTCTTTTTTAACTTATAGTCAGGGGATTAGTTGGGTGCATGACACATTTAATAGAGCGATGTTCCCTAATAGTGGGGCTCAGCAACGTTTATCAGCATTAGCGACTATTCCTGCTAGTGATTTGGAATATTATAAGTTAAGTTATAGGCAGCAGCGTTATTTCCCTTTAGCAAAAGACTTTACTTTCAAATTGAACGGTGAAATAGGATACGGTGATGGTTATGGTAGTACAAAGGGTTTGCCATTCTTTGAGAACTACTTTATGGGGGGATCAGGGTCTGTGCGTGGCTTTAAGAATAACACTATGGGGCCAAGGGATTCAAACGGTTATCCCTTGGGTGGGTCTGTGAAGATGATTGGTAATGCAGAATTGTTTTTTCCTGTGCCATTTATGTCAGAAACTAAGTCAGTTAGATTGGGTACTTTTTTTGATGTAGGTGCTCTTAATGATAGTCTTACTACTGATAATATGAAGTACTCTGCTGGACTCTCTGGAGAATGGTTATCACCATTCGGTGCTTTATCAGTGAGTGCGGCATACCCCCTTAATAAAGGAACTTATACTTATGATCAATATAATCCTTATGTGAACCCTCCCGTACCGTCAAAAGTCATTATTCAAGATGACCAAACCCAATTCTTTCAGTTTAATTTTGGACAAAATTTTTAACCCAAGATATTTTTGATTATTGAACTTATCCTCTATAATCGTTTGTAATTTGTTTTTTACCTTTTTTATTTAACTACAACCCGAGATCTATTTAATTATGAAAAAGAAAATTGCTTTATTTTTAGGACTTTTGTTTGCTGCTAATATCAGTTACGCTGATTTAAAGGTTGGTTTTGTGAATATTCCCGCTGTACTTGAAAAGGCACCACAAGCAGAAAAAGCTAAAAAAAGATTGGAAGAGAAGTTTTCTCCTAGAGATAAACAGTTAGTGGCACAAGGTAAAGAAATTCAAACAATGGAAGAGAAGTTGGCTAAGGATGCCGCTACGATGAGCGAGTCAGTTAAAGCAAATTTAGAACGTGATATTTTAAATAAAAAACGCGACGCCAAAAGATCACAACAAGAATTCAGTGAAGACTTTAATGCAAGTAGAAATGAAGAGTTAGGTAAATTACAACGTCGAATTGTTGAAGCAGTTAGAACAATTGCTAAAGATGACGGGTATGATTTGTTATTAACTGACGGTGTTATTTATTCTAAAGATCAGTTTGATATTACTGCACAAGTACAAACTAAATTAGCCACAATGCCAGAGTAATTGTTAATTATTCAATTTAATAAATTTATTTTCTCATTTAAGTACTTCACAGCATGTCTATTACGTTAGATATATTACAAATCCAAGCATTTCTGCCCCATCGTTATCCGTTTTTATTGGTAGATAAGGTCATAGAGTGTGAACCTGGTAAGCGTTTATTAGGTGTTAAAAATGTCACTTATAATGAGCCATTCTTTCAGGGACATTTTCCTCAGAAACCTATTATGCCTGGTGTTTTAATTTTGGAAGCGTTAGCCCAAACTACGGGCTTATTAGCTTCTGAAACAGCAGGTGACGAATTAGCGGGCATGATTTATTACCTAGTGGGTATTGATAAAGCGAAGTTTAAAAGACCCGTAGTGCCCGGCGATCAATTGATGCTAGAGTCAAAATATGTCAAAAGTAAACGTAATATTTGGGCATTTGAGTGTACTGCTACAGTAGACGGTGAGTTTGTTGCGAGTGCTGAAATCAGATGTGCAGCGGTGGTCGATTGACTTTAATTCATCCGTCAGCGATTATTGATACAAAAGCCGAGATTGCACCGGATGTTTCGGTGGGCCCTTTTAGTGTGATTGGTCCTGGTGTAAAGATTGGCTCAGGCACTTTTATTGGGCCCCATGTTGTTATTAAAGGTCCTGCAGTTATTGGAAAAGACAACCATATCTATCAGTTTTGCTCAATTGGCGAAGATCCACAAGATAAAAAATATGCGGCTGAAATAACACGTCTTGAAATTGGGGATAGAAACGTTATTCGTGAATATACTTCAATGCATAGAGGTACAGTCCAAGATAAAAGTCTGACTAAAATTGGATGTGATAATTTATTTATGGCTTATACCCATGTTGCTCATGACTGTGTTATTGGTGATAACGTTATCATGGCGAATGGCGCTTCTTTAGCAGGGCATGTTCATCTTAATAGCCATGCTATTTTGGGGGGGTTTACTTTAGTACATCAATTTACCCAAGTCGGTCAGTTTAGTTTTGCTGCGATGGGTAGTGCAATTACGCAAGATATACCACCATTTGTCATGGTCGGAGGTAAGCCGACGAGACCTCATGGCATTAATTCTGTGGGTATGGAGCGAAAGGGAATTAGCCCTGAAGATATTCGACTCATTAGAAATGCGTACAAAATCATTTATAAAATGAATTTACGATTGGAAGATGCCATTGAGAGAATTGAAGAAATGGCGGGTGAAAGCCAGCATGTTTCTGATTTGGTTAGTTTTCTTCGTAACGTAAGTAGAGGAATTCTAAGATAGTTGTAGAGGATATTTTATCCGGCAATTTTGTTGCGGGTGTTGATGAGGCAGGGCGCGGCCCTTTGGCAGGGCCAGTAGTCGTTGCTGCAGTTATTTTAGATTCTAATAAGCCTATTGATGGTTTAGCGGATTCAAAAAAACTGAGTGAGCTTAAACGTAATAGTCTTTTTGAGCTAATCAAAGAAAATAGTCTTAGTTGGTCAATTGCTTTAGCCAGTATTGAAGAAATTGATAAAATCAATATTTTGCAAGCTACACTGCTTGCTATGCAAAGGGCCGTAGATGGGTTGCATATTCAGCCAGATGCCGTGTTAATCGATGGCAATAAGTTACCTAAACTTAATATACCAGCTCAAGCCATAGTTAAAGGGGATAGCAAGATTAAGGCAATCAGTGCCGCCTCAATTTTAGCTAAGGTAGCACGGGATAAAATAATGCTAGACCTTGCTGAGCAATATCCGCAGTTTTCTTTTAAGCAGCATAAAGGTTATGGCACCCAACAGCATTTAGATGAAATTGCTAGGTTTGGAATTTTAGACATTCATAGAAAATCATTTAATCCAATAAGAACAATGTTATTAAAATAAACTTAGTTTGTTGATCAGTTTAAATAATATAAGGGTTCTTCTTCCATTAGAGCTATTTGCTCTCTCAGTTCGATAATTCGGTCTTGCCAATAACGGGCAGTGTTAAACCAAGGGAAAGCCATTGGGAAAGCAGGGTCGTCCCAGCGTTTTGCAATCCAAGCTGAATAGTGAATCAAGCGTAATGTTCTTAATGCCTCAAGCAAATGAAGTTCACGTGGATTAAAATCATAAAAAGTTTTGTAGCCGGCTAATAAATGCTCTATTTGATGGGTCATTTCAGTTCGGTCGCCTGATAATAACATCCAAAGATCTTGAATAGCGGGCCCCATGCGACTGTCATCAAAATCGACAAAATGAGGCCCTGCATCTGTCCACAAAATATTACCGGGATAACAATCACCGTGCAAACGAATAGACTTGATTTTACCTGCACGTTCATAGCATTGATTAACACAGCTTAGCGCATGTTCAATAATGCCGGTGTAGGTGTTACTGAGATCTGCTGGAATAAAATGGTTATTTATTAAATATTGGCTAGGCTCTTCACCAAAGCTTTTAATACCGATGTTTGGGCGACTTTTAAAGGGTTTTAAGGCCCCTGTCGCATGGATACGGCCAATAAAACGTCCCATCCATTCGAGTTTTTCGGCGCTATCAATTTCTGGAACTCGACCCCCTTGTTTAGAAAACACTGCAAATCGAAAGCCATCACTTTCAAGTAGTGTTTTGTGTCCATTAAATTGTAAAGGACAGACGACGGGAATTTCATTGTCCGCTAATTCTTGTGTAAATTGATGCTCTTCCAGAATGGCATCGTTAGTCCAACGTTTAGGGCGGTAGAATTTAGCGATAATGGGCTCTGACTTTTCTAAACCGATTTGATAAACCCGATTTTCGTAGCTATTTAGCGCTAATAAATGTCCGTCACAATCATAGCCAACATTTTCTAGTGCAGATAAAATAATATCTGGACTGAGCTCCGAAAAAGGGGTTAAATCTTGATTCATTATGGTGTTTGTAGCGTTTTATCTGTGGGCCCTTGCACATCTGCCGGATCCCCCTCATAAGGTGTTGCGTAGCTACAATCCTTTTGTGGACATACTTTTTCTACGCCACGTCTTTTCGTTTCTTTTACAGTTAAAATGGGCCATGCACATTGTGGACAACTTTCTTTTATAGGGTTATTCCATAGTGCATAATCACATTTTGGATAACCTGAGCAGGAATAAAATATCTTACCGTTACGTGATTTGCGTTTAAGTATTGTGCCTTTTTTACATTGAGGACACTCAACTGATGTGTCCATAGGCTTTTCTAAAGGTTCAATATGTTTACATTTTGGATAAGCGCTACAGCCAATGAATTTTCCATAACGACCCGTTTTAAAAACCAGTGGTGATTCACAAGATGGACAAGAACGACCTTCTAAGACTTCGGGTTCTTCAAGGCTGATGCCATCTTCACTTAGGTTTCTTGTGTAAGAACAGTCAGGATAATTAGTACAACCAATGAAACGACCGTTTCTACCTAAGCGGATGGATAAAGGACTGCTACACTCGGGGCACTTTTCGTCTAGAGCTTCTTGCGTAACATCCTTACGCTGTACAGTGGCTTCTTTATCATGAATGGTGTCATTAAAAGGTTTCCAAAATGCATGCATTAATGGGATCCAATCTTTTTCTCCCCTTGAGACAGCATCAAGCTCATCTTCTAAATTAGCTGTAAAATCGTAATCAACATATTTAGTGAAATGTTCTGTTAAAAACTTATTCACAATTCGACCGACATCTGAAGGATGAAAACGTTTATTGTCTAACGTAACATATTCACGATTTTGTAAGGTCGAAATAATGGAAGCATAAGTAGAGGGTCTGCCTATACCATGTTCTTCTAAAGATTTTACTAAGCTGGCTTCACCATAACGAGGCGGTGGTTCAGTGAAATGTTGGGCAGTTATTATTTCATTGAGTGGTATGGGCCTGCCTTCTTCTAAAGGGGGTAAAAAGCTTTCTTTGTCATCACTTTCTTTGCTGTCATCTTTACCTTCAAGATAGACAGACATAAATCCAGGGGCAGCAACAGTTGAGCCCGTTGCACGGAAAATATGTTTTTCATTCCCACAACTTAAGTCAACTGCGACCATGTTGAGAGTGGCATGAGTCATTTGGCAAGCTATGGTGCGTTTCCAAATTAAATCATACAATTTGTATTGCTCAATGCTTAAATAATCTTTGATTTCACTAGGTAAATAGCGCGGTGAAGTGGGTCGTATTGCTTCGTGAGCCTCTTGTGCATTTTTAGATTTTGTCTTAAAGAGTCTAGGCTCTTTAGGCACATTTTCTGGGCCGAATTTTTCTGAGATTAATTGGCGAATTTCTTCAACAGCTTCTACAGATAAATTAACTGAGTCGGTACGCATATAGGTAATTAAACCTTGTGTTTCACCTCCAATATCAATGCCCTCGTAAAGTTGTTGGGCTACAATCATGGTTCGTTTTGTGGTGAAGCCTAATTTACGAGCTGCCTCTTGTTGTAATGTAGAGGTTATAAAAGGGGGGGCTGGATTACGCTTTTGTTGTTTCTTTTCTAATTTACTGACAAGCAGTTGACCATCGGCTGCATCAAGTAAGGCATTTTTAGTTTTTTCTGCTAGTTCTGCATCAGAAATACTAAATTGACTGATTTTATCATTGTTATACTGAGTTAATTTAGCTTTAAAGTTTTGTTCTTGAACTGTTAAAGCAGCGTCAATTGTCCAATATTCCCTACTTTGAAAGGCTTCAATTTCTAATTCTCGCTCAACAATCATTCGTAAAGCGGGGCTTTGTACGCGTCCAGCCGATAAGCCTCGGCGAATTTTTTTCCAAAGTAATGGTGAAAGGTTAAAGCCTACTAGATAGTCTAAAGCACGACGCGCTTGTTGGGCGTTAATTAAGTTAATAGCTAATTCTTCGGGATTAGCTATTGCTTCAGTCACTGCTTTTTTTGTAATTTCATGAAAAACAACACGATGAACCGCTTTGTTTTTGATTAATTTTTTATCTTTTAGTAGTTCAAGTAGATGCCAAGAAATGGCTTCACCTTCTCTATCAGGGTCGGTTGCCAAATATAAGGTGTCTGCGGTTTTAAGTGCTTTACTGATGGCTTGGACGTGTCGCTGATTACGATCAATAACCTCGTATTTCATTGCAAAATCATTGCTAGGATCAACCGCACCTTCTTTAGGAATCAGATCCCTAACGTGGCCATAAGAGGCTAAAACTTGGAAGTCTTTTCCTAGATACTTCTCTATGGTTTTTGCTTTTGCAGGAGACTCTACAATGACAAGGTTTTTACTCATTTATATTCATAGGGATAAAGTGTTAATTTTAAGGCTTAATAGTTTTAACTACTGAGCGTTTATTCGTTTAAAGCTAAGCTGATTAATGTAAATAAAGGGGGCTGAGGTCATAGACAAAATCTTCCATTTTGGAGAATGCAATTTCTTCATCAGGTTGACTTAGCAACACCATTAGGACGATCCATTGGAGCTTTTCCATTGATATATCTTCTTTATCTAGCACCATCACTCTATCAATAATGATTTCTCTATTACGGGTGTTTAAAATGCCATGTAGTTCAAGAAATAGAATGAAGTTACGGCATTCAATGTCTAGTTTAATTATTTCTACTGGGCAGAAAATACGAAATGTGGAAAAAGCTGTTTTTTTAATACCTGTATTAATACTTAAAGAGTCTATCCAATCAAAAGCCTTATTAACTTGATAGGTCTCAAATCCGGCTTCTAATAATTCGGTGTGGATGATGTCACTATCCGAAGGTAGTTCAATTACCTCCTCCATGTAATTCTCAAATAAGTACATTAGAACATCAAAAATATTTTCTTTCATAGTAGCGAGTATGATTATTTTATTCTTATATAGCAACCACCCGCGGTTGCTTCCAAATAGCCTTGTAGTTCAAGAATTAGCAACATAGAAGAAATTATTTCCACCGAATTGCCGGTTATTTGTATCAAATTATCAACAGAAGTTGGGTTAAATTGCACATGATTCAATAATGTTTGTTGCTCTAGGTCAAGTGTTGATTCAATAGAAATATTAGTTGTGTCTTTATCTGTTTGATAATATTGATTTAATTCTTCTAGAATATCTTGAGTCGTTTCAACAAGTTTAGCCCCTTGTCGAATGAGTGCGTTGCAGCCTCTGGCTAATGGGTTATGAATAGAGCCGGGTATGGCAAAAACTTCTCTATTTTGTTCTAAAGCCATTCTTGCTGTTATTAAGGATCCGCTTTCTTTAGCAGCTTCCACAACGAGTAGGCCTTGGCATAATCCGCTGATAATACGGTTCCTTCTAGGAAAGTGATTTGCTTTGGCGGTTGTTCCTGGGGGGAATTCTGAAATAATAGCACCTGTATTCACAATTTCAGTGGCTAAGTCTTTATGTCTAGCAGGATAGACTCGGTCTAAGCCAGTCCCTGCTACGGCAATGGTAAAGCCTGCAGATGCTAATGCCCCGCGATGACTAGCGGCATCAATTCCTAATGCGAGGCCACTGGTTATAACAAATCCATGTAGGCTCAATGTTTTGGCAAACTCAAAAGCGGTATCTATCCCTATAGAGGATGGATTGCGACTGCCTACAATTGCTAATTGGGATTGAGCTAATATAAAAGGGTTACCTCGGACAAATAATAAAGGAGGTGGATCGGTAATTTCTTTTAGTTGTGCTGGGTAGTTGGCATCGTTAAAAGTGATTACATAATTGTTTTTTTGTTCAGCCCAAATTAAATCTTGCTCGATTAAAGACCAATCTGGATTTTTAATGCCGCTTATGAGTTCTGTTTTTAGTCCTAAGGCGGCAAGTGCATAATTGGAATCTGAAAAGATTTGTTTGGGAGTAGTTGTTTCTATTAGTTTAAGAAAAGTTCTGCAACCTATTCCAGGAGTGCGTAATAGGGCAAGCCAATATTTAAGGTCATTGTCATGGGGTAGTGATAAAGTGTTCAGGGTCTTTTAACCTTATTGAAAGAGTACAGATTAAGTCATTGTATAGGAACGTTAACAATCGAGTGATTATAGATTAATTGCTAACAATGATTGATTTAATTAGTCTTAGTGCATTCAAAGTGTATATGAAATAATATAGAATTCCAGTATTGAATTATTTTAATGGAGTGGGTGTTGGGCATTTTAACTATTCTGGAGTTTCCAGATGAGCGCTTACGCAAAAAAGCAGCTGTTGTAAAAGTGGTTGATGATAAGATCAGAAGACTATTGGATGATATGTTAGAAACCATGTACGATTCTCGTGGAGTGGGTTTAGCAGCTACACAAGTCGATGTGCATCAAAGAATAGTGGTTATTGATGTTAGTGATGATAAAGAAGCTCCTTTAATTTTAATCAATCCAGAAATTATTGAGAAAGATGGAGTCAAAGAAGCCGAGGAGGGATGTCTATCCGTACCTGGTTTTTTTGAAAAAGTTACCCGTGCAGAACATATTAGAGTGAGGGCGCTTAATAGAGAGGGAGAAATCTTTGAGATTGAGGCCACTGAGTTACTGGCTATTTGTATACAACATGAAGTAGATCACTTGGATGGTAAATTATTTGTCGATCATATTTCGCCATTAAAGAGACAGCGCATAAAAAAGAAGTTAGAAAAAATTCATAAGATGGAAAAGAGTTAATCATGAAGATTATTTTCGCTGGCACCCCCGATTTTGCAGTGCCCAGTTTACAAGTTTTGTTGGATGCTAAATACGAGGTGTGCGCTGTTTATACGCAACCTGATCGTCCCTCTGGGCGTGGTCGACATGAGCAGTTTAGTCCTATTAAAGAATTAGCAATTAAATATGGCATACCCGTCATTCAACCGCTGACATTAAAGGCTGATGAAGATTTGACTTTATTAAAATCATTTAATGCAGATTTAATGGTGGTCGTTGCTTACGGAATGATATTAACTGAAGACGCTTTGAATACACCAAAACTAGGATGTATTAATGTTCATGGATCGTTGTTACCTCGTTGGCGTGGCGCAGCCCCCATTCAGCGTTGTTTAATGGCAGGCGATGAAAAGACGGGGGTTACTATAATGAAAATTGCGCGCAAATTGGATGCGGGTGACATGCTTCATAAAGAAGAATATCTGATAGGTATGAATGACACAGCGAGTGTTTTACATGATAAGTTAGCAGCACTGGGTGCGGTTGGGTTATGTAAAGTATTAGCAGAGATGGAAAAAGGACCTGTTTTAGCCGAGTTGCAAGATGAGAGTTTAGTGACTTATGCGGAAAAATTGACTAAAGCAGAAGCTGAAGTTGACTGGCATCAATCTGCACAAGACTTAGCCCTTAAAGTGCGTGGTTTAAATGCTTGGCCAGTCGCTCAAACAGTTTATCAAGGCAGTGTATTACGTATTTGGCATGCTGAGGCATTAGAATGTGGTTTGGATTTAGAACCTGGAACAATCAGTTGCTTGAATAAAAATATTGATGTTGCTACGGGTAAAGGCACATTACGCTTAAGAGAGGTGCAATTGCCAGGAGGAAAGCGGATATCAGCTCAAGCATTCCTTAATGCTCACTCAGTTAATGGTGTAAAACTAGGTTGAATACTCGATTGATTGCGGCAAGAGTAATATCCAATGTTTTAAAAGACGGTAAATCTTTAAATACGGCCTTAGATAATGCGTTGTTATCCGTGGAGTCAACTAAAGACAAAGCTTTTATTCAAGCACTGTGCTACGGCGTTTGTCGTTACTTTTATCGCTTAAGTTTTATTCTAAATGAATTGCTAGATAAGCCGATTAAAGATTCGGAAATTAATGCCTTGGCTTTAGTGGGGCTTTATCAGCTCAACTACATGCGTGTAAAACAGCATGCTGCAGTTTCAGAAACTGTTTTGGCAGCAAAGGAAAAAACCTGGGCTAAATCGCTTGTTAATGCACTATTGAGAACTTATTTAAGGCAACAGGGTGTGCTAGAACAGAAGGCTGATGAGAACGTTGCGGCAAGTGTTAGTCATCCTAAATGGTTGCTTAGGCAAATTGAACTAGATTGGCCTGAGCGAGTATCACAAATTTTAGAAGCAAATAATCAGCAACCTCCTATGGTGCTGAGAGTTAATTTGGCTTTAATCTCTCGAGATCAGTATCTAAAATCATTATCAGCTCATGAGTTGGCAGCAGAGACAGTCAGTTTTTGTGAATCTAGTCTTATTTTGAGTAAACCAGTTCCGGTAGAATTATTGCCTGGTTTTGAGCAAGGTCATGTGTCCGTGCAAGATACGGCAGCGCAATTAGCTGCCGGTTTACTAGATGTACAGGTCGGTCAAAGAGTTTTGGATGTTTGTGCTGCGCCGGGTGGTAAAACGGTACATATTTTAGAGAGTCAGCCACATTTAAAAGAATTAGTTGCCATTGATATTGATGAGGCAAGATTGTCGAGGGTTCAAGAAAACTTACTCCGTTCAAATGTCTCGGCTCAATTGATTGTTGGAGATGCGGCTCAGCCGAAGGATTGGTGGGATGGTCAATTGTTTGATCGTATTTTGTTAGATGCGCCATGCTCCGCTTTAGGTGTGATTCGGCGTCACCCAGATATCAAAATTCTCCGTAAGCCTGATGATATAAAAGCTTTGCAACTTTTGCAAAAATCTATTTTAGCGGCGACTTGGCCTTTATTATCATCGGGTGGATTATTGCTTTATGCGACTTGCTCTATTCTTAAACAAGAAAACGAAGAGCAAATAATGGAGTTTTTGGCAATGCATGCGGATGCCTTTGAGGTGCCTATTGATGCGACATGGGGTAATGCCGTACAGCGGGGGAGGCAAATTTTGACAGGTGATTCAGAAATGGACGGCTTTTATTATGCCCTTATTAAGAAGTCGTAAGCGTTTCTGTCAATTACTCCTTATGATTATTTTAGGAATTTTGTCTTTCTTGGTCAGTGGAGCGGAGTTTTCTGCAGAAATAAAGCAGGGTGATATTGCCAAGAGGAGTGATGAGTACTTTTTGTCAGTGAATATTGATTATCATTTGAGTGAAAAAGCTAAAACCGCTTTGCAAAATGGAGTGCCTTTATATTGGAATTTATTAGTAAAAGTTAAAAAATCTCCTGATTTTTTTTGGGATAAGACTTGGTTAAAAGTCGCTAAGCGTTATCAGCTTCAATATCATGCTTTGTTAAATATGTATCGAGTTAAAAATGAGGATAATGGAGAGGTCCACAGTTTTTCTTCTTTATCATCAGCTTTAGAATTGATGTCGGTGATAATTGATTTGCCACTCATAAATAAAGCATTGCTTGATCCAGAACATCAGTACTTATGTTTAATTAAATTAGATTTCAAACGAGATGATTTGCCTTTACCGTTGCGTCCGTTTGCATATATTGATCCCCAATGGTACCTGTCAAGTGAATGGACATCATGGCCCCTGAAAAAATAAAGCCTCCAGTAAATTTGTCTGTGTTGATTCTTTTTGGCCTGATTTTGTTATCTTTGCAGTTAATGAGTTCAGCGATGCAGGAGTCTTCAGAGCTGAGCGCTATGTATTCTTGGTTGTTATTATTCAATACATTGGGTTCTGTTGTGTTGTTAGTTTTGGTCGGTGCAAATATTTATGCATTGCTACAGCATACTAAAAGACGAGAAGCCGGCTCTAGATTAACGGCTCGTATGATGTCTCTTTTTGTGGTTTTAGCTTTAGCTCCCGCAATTATTGTATTTTATTTTTCTATGCAGTTTCTGCATCAGGGTATTGATAGTTGGTTTAATGTTGAAATAGACCGGGCAATGGAGGATGCTTTAGAACTAAGTCAAGCATCTTTAGATCAAAGAATGCGGGGGCAGTTGCGACAAACTGAGCAATTAATTGATCAATTGGAAGGTTTTTCTGAAAATGCAGCGACTATAGAGATAGAGCATTTGCGTGAGTTATCCGGTGCATCTGAAATGACATTGTTTTCTAAGCAAGGTCGCATTATTGCTTCAAGTAGTAATAATCCCGCAGATATTTTACCGAGTTTGCCTGAAGAGCATATTTGGTTGCAGTTGCGTCAAAATGGCTTCTTTATGGCGTTAGCACCGGTTCATGAACATGAATTAATGGTGCGGGTTATTGTTACTGTTAAATCTTTAGAGTCCCAATATTTACAAGCTTTGTATCCAGTGCCTGTAAGAATTGCTGATTTAGCTGACTCAGTCGAGTTTGCTTCAGCTCGTTATCAAGAAATGAGTTATTTGAGGAACTCATTGCGTATGAGTTTTAGTTTGGCGCTGTCTTTGGTTCTGTTAATGAGTTTATTGGCGGCAATATGGGTTGCATTCATTAGTATTAGAAATATTACTGCGCCAGTAAAAGAGTTAGTAAAAGGTACTAAAGCAGTGGCCTCAGGTCATTATGATCAAATACTTCCCGTTATGGCTCAAGATGACTTAGGGTTTTTAGTTGAGTCTTTTAATGATATGACAAACCGTATTGCTCAAGCGCGTGATGAAACTCGCAAAGTGGGAGTTGAAGTTGAAAATCAGCGTGCTTACTTAGAAACAATATTGGGTAATTTAACGGCAGGTGTTATTAGTTTTGATGAGACTTTTAAAATTCGAACAGCTAATCAGGCGGCTTATCGAATTTTTCGAGTGCATGTAAATCAGTTCGTTGGTAAAACTCTATTGGAGTTGGTTGAAACTTATGTTGAATTAGTTGAGCCGCTTAAATCTATACAACATTTACTAGAAAATGCTGACGATATTTGGCAGCAAAGAATTGCATTTTTGGGGCCTAATGGTCGTCAAGAGTTGCTTTGTAGGGGAACACCTTTATTTTCTCAAGAAGGTTTTCGAGTAGGCTCAGTGGTTGTTTTTGATGATGTTACAGACTTGATACAAGCGCAAAAGAATGCAGCCTGGGGAGAGGTGGCAAGAAGACTGGCACACGAAATTAAAAATCCATTAACTCCAATTCAATTATCAGCAGAAAGATTGCAGCTTAAATTAGCAAATAAATTAGATAGTTCTGATGGGGCTATCTTGCAGAGATCCATTCTAACTATTGTACAGCAGGTTGAAGCCATGAAAGAAATGGTTGATGATTTTTCTGAATATGCAAAACCATCGAAAAAACAGTCGCTTAATGTTAACATATCTCATTTGATTCAAGAAGTATTGGCTTTATATACTTTAAGAGAGGGTGTTAGGTTTAAAGCACGGTATCAATCTGGCTTGCAAATTGTCAACGGTGATCCGGTAAGTATTAGACAGGTAATACATAATTTAATAAAAAATTCTTTAGAAGCAGTTGGTTTGGAAGGATTAATTGAAATAAATGTGCATAGAGTGCTCAAAAATAATACAGATTTCATTGAAATAGCGCTTTATGATAATGGCGCAGGTATCAAAGAGGATCAAGTTGAGAAGATATTTGAACCTTATGTTACAACAAAAGTAAAAGGTACTGGTTTGGGTCTTGCTATTGTAAAAAAGATAATAGAAGATCATGGCGGTGCGATATGGGTCGATAATGGTCGTAAGGTGGGAGCAGGTTTTATAATCCAACTTCCTGCGTGTAACTCTGAGTTGTCATAGAAAATTATGAATATAAATTCCCCTCGAATATTAGTTGTAGATGATGAGCCTGAAATTCGCCGATTAGTTTGTGAAATACTCGAGGATGAGGGTTATCTAGTGGCTTCGGCAGAAAACGGTTTTGAAGCTAGAAAGCTAAAAATTTCATACAAGCCTGATTTAATATTACTCGATATTTGGATGCCAGATACTGATGGGGTGTCTCTTTTAAAAGAATGGGTTGCAGAAGATTATATGCTTTGCCCCGTAGTGATGATGTCGGGACATGGATCAGTAGAGGTTGCTGTTGAAGCCACTCGATTGGGAGCCTACGATTTTCTAGAGAAGCCCTTATCTTTGGCGAAATTATTATTGATTGTAGATCGAGCATTAGAGGCGGGTAATCTTCAAATTGAAAACGCCGGACTTAAGAAGCAATTAGTCGTTGATATGGAGCCGGTAGGTAAAAGCGCCGCGGTAGAGCGAATTAAAGATCAATTAAAGCGCCTAGCTCTGCATGATACGCGCGTCTTGTTTTGTGGTGAGGCGGGTGTTGGTAAAGAGCTTTATGCGCGTTATTTACATAACAATAGCCCACATCGTCAAGGCCCTTTTGTTGATGTCGCTGTCGGCAGTATTTCACCTGAAAATTCGGCCGTAGAGTTTTTTGGTAAAGAAACTCAGGGCAGTGTTTATCCGGGATTGTTAGAGCGGGCCAACAAGGGTACGCTATTTTTAAGTGAAATTGGCGGCATGGATCAAGAGACACAGCTGCGTTTGTTGAGTGCATTGGAGTCCAGTTCTTTTTTGCGAGTTGGAGGCAGTGAGAAGGTTAACGTTGATGTAAGAGTTATCACTTCTAGTCGAGTTTCCATGGATGATGAGGTTGGATCGGGGAGATTCAGGCAAGATTTATATTATATGCTGAATGAAGTAGCTTTTAACATTCCTCCTTTGCGAGAGCACAGTGAAGATGTGCCAGGATTATTAAGCTTCTATATAGATCATTTTGTTACACACGATAAACTCGCTTTTCGTAGATTTTCCATGGCGGCACAAAACTTTTTGAGAAATTATACATGGCGGGGTAATGTTAGAGAATTAAAGAACCTTGTGCAGCGATTAATGATATTGGGTGTTGGAGAGGAAATAGAATTAGATGAGGTTAAAACTGCGCTTGGATCAGTTGTTTCAGACGTTATGTTGGCGGTCGCGGTGCCTGAGTTTTTTAATTTACCCTTAAAAGAAGCGCGCGATCATTTTGAAAAAGCATACTTAGAGTATCATTTTGAGCGAACTGGTGGGAGTGTGGCCAAATTATCGGCAGCTGTTGGAATGGAAAGAACGCATCTTTATCGAAAACTACATTCGTTAAATATTAAATTGTAAAATCAGCTAAGATTCAATTAAGTCTTGATTTTATAGCGGGCCTTGCTGTAAAATTACCTGTTCGGTGGGTATGGCTCGTTTTTAATGATGAGATGTTCGGATTGGACATAATAAATTTTATACCTGAAATATAAATAAACATTGAAAGACATGACAATGTTTAGTAAAATTCTCGCTCTTTTATTGAGCCTTTAGAGAAAGACTAAGTAACGATGAAAACATTTAGTGCAAAACCAGCAGAAGTTAAGCGCGATTGGTATGTAGTTGATGCAGATGGGAAGACGCTAGGTCGCCTTGCTTCTGAGATTGCATTACGTCTCCGCGGTAAACATAAACCAGAATACACACCGCACGTTGATACCGGTGATTACATTATTGTTGTGAACGTAGATAAAATTGGCGTTACTGGCAATAAAGAAAAAGACAAGTTGTATCAACATCATACTGGTTATATTGGTAACTTAAAAACAGTTAGCTTAGGTAAATTAAGACAAACGTTCCCAGATCGTATTCTTACTAATGCAGTTAAAGGTATGTTACCGAACAATCCATTGGGTCGTGCAATGTTCAAGAAATTGAAAGTATATGCAGGATCTGAACACGATCATCAGGCTCAACAGCCAAAAGTTTTAGAATTATAAGCGAGTAGACTATGGCAGCAGCTCAGTATTACGGAACAGGTCGTCGTAAAAGTGCAATTGCACGTGTTTACGCAACTTCAGGGACTGGAAAAATTACAATCAACAAAAAAACGCTAGAAGATTATTTTGGTCGCAAAACTGACCAAATGGTTTCACGTCAACCATTAGAGTGTGTTGAGTTAGTAGGAAAGTTTGATGTAAATGTTATTGTTAAAGGTGGCGGTCCATCAGGACAAGCAGGTGCTATTCGTCATGGCTTAACACGTGCTTTGATAGTATATGATGAAGCTTTACGATCTCCATTAAGAAAAGCTGGCTTTGTAACGCGTGATTCACGTATTGTTGAACGTAAAAAGATTGGTTTGCACAAAGCAAGAAAGCGTCCACAATACTCAAAACGTTAATTATCGCCTTTCATGGTGGGTAATTTTATTTATCCTTTGTGAAATAAAAAGGTCGCATTTTAAAATGTGGCCTTTTTTTTTGGGACATAGAAAGTCTTAAGCTTTACAAATAGATGTTAATAATGGTATTAATAAACTAAAGTTACTGAGTTTATTAGTTTTATGAAGTATTAGTTACAGCCAAATTGTAGTTACAAAAACTGCCATAAGCAGATAATTTTTTCAAGTTTATTCATTATAAAGATCAGATAGATAAATCTAATGTCGCAGGAATCAAAAAAAACAACGAATTTAACGATTGCGCTTGAATTTAAGACGAGTACTTTTTCAGTGCCTGTTTTGATATTGGCGACGGATGATTTAAGTATGCTAGAACAACAGCTTGCTTTAAAAATTAAACAGGCGCCTGAGTTTTTTAAAAACGCACCTCTAGTTCTGGACTTGCAAGAAATCAATAAACAAGGTTATGTGGTTGATATTACTGAATTGGTAGGGGTGGTTAGAAAAGCTGGTTTACTTGTAGTTGGTATAAGAGCAGGTAATGTGCTTCAAAATAAACAATCATTAGAGCTCGGTATACCTGTTTATTCAGCACAAGGCCGAGATTCAGTAGTAGAGAATAAAAACCTAGTGAAAGTTGACGATGTTGCCTTAATTTCTCCGGTGTCTTCAAAACCAGAAGAAATAAAAGTGTCCGTGCCAACTACATTAATTACGCATCCAGTTAGATCAGGGCAGCGAATATATGCAGCAGGTGATTTAGTGATTATGGCTCAAGTAAGTGCCGGAGCAGAAATTATAGCTGAGGGTAATATTCATGTTTATAGTACTTTAAGAGGGCGGGCATTAGCCGGGGTTCATGGTGACAATGAGGCTCGGATATTTTGCTTTGATCTGCAAGCGGAATTGATTTCCATAGCTGGTAATTATAAGGTCAGTGAAGATTTAGGTGCTTCAGTGCGTAATAAGCCAGTTCAGATTTATTTGCAAGACAATGCATTAATCATTAAAGATATTGTGTTACACCATTAACGTAGAGGAAAATTTTGTGGCAAGAGTAATAGTCGTAACATCTGGTAAAGGCGGTGTTGGTAAAACAACTACAAGTGCTGCTATTGCCATGGGACTGGCAAAAAGAGGACATAAAACAGCCGTAATTGATTTTGATGTGGGTTTACGTAATCTAGATTTAATCATGGGTTGTGAACGAAGAGTAGTTTATGATTTTGTAAATGTCATCAATGAAGAAGCAACGCTTAATCAAGCTTTAATTCGTGATAAGAATTGTAATTTACTATATATATTACCAGCATCACAGACGCGTGATAAAGATGCCTTGAGTCAGGAAGGTGTTGGAAGAGTGCTTGAAGAGTTAAAAAAAGATTTCAAATATATTGTTTGTGACTCGCCGGCAGGTATTGAGAAAGGAGCGCATTTAGCGATGTATTTTGCTGATGATGCTTTTGTTGTTACTAATCCTGAAGTTTCATCTGTCAGGGATTCGGATCGTATGTTAGGTATTTTGTCGAGCAAATCAAGACGAGCAGAGCAGAATGAAGAGCCTATTAATGAGTTTTTATTATTAACCCGTTATTCTCCAGAGCGTGTTAAATTGGGTGAAATGCTTAGTGTTGAAGATGTGCAAGATATTTTGTCATTGCATTTATTAGGTGTTATTCCTGAATCGAAATCTGTACTTAATGCTTCCAACTCAGGTACTCCTGTAATTCTTGATGAAAAAAGTGATGCTGGACAAGCATATGCCGATATTGTTGCGCGTTATTTAGGCGAAGATAGGCCTCACCGATTTATAGACGATAAAAAAGGATTTTTTAGGAATCTTTTTGGGGGTAAATAATGAGTTTATTAGATTATTTTAAAACGTCTAAAGTTAGCACCGCATCTCTTGCAAAAGAAAGATTGCAAATATTAGTTGCGCATGAAAGATCTTCAAAAAATCAACCCTCTTATCTACCAAAATTGCAGAAAGAATTATTGGCGGTTATACAGAAATATGTAAACGTGAGCCAAGATGCGATTTCAGTAAGTTTTGAACAGGATGATGATCAAGAAACTTTAGAACTTAACATTACATTACCAGATTCACAAGTCAAAGGTATATAAGCTCAGTTTTTTCTTGGAGCATTATTAAAGTATTTATTACAAATTAGTAATAAACACGATTATGTTTTCTAAAACTGGTTGTTCAATTATTCTTTATAGAGGTGATTAAAATGCTTAAATTAATTGGTGATGCTGCCGGTATTGTATGGCAATACCTTGATGCTAATGGACCTGCAAGTGCGACTAAAATTATTGCTGAAACAGACTTGAATAAAGTAGATGTTCAGCGTGGTATAGGTTGGTTGTTAAGAGAAGATAAATTAAATATTGAGATAGTGGGTCGTACTGAAATTATTGCACTCAAATAATATGTCATTTATTTTTTACCCTGCATGCCCTTAATAACATGCAGGGTATATTTTATTATATTTTTCAGCGTCTTTAATATATCGACAGCTATTTGAGATAGGTAGGGTGTTATTTTTTCAATCAGATTCATTGAGTAGGTATAAAAGCGGTTAATAAAATTAACGCTTTGAGTTTTTATTTTTGTTTTTAAACGGGTTAAATTGGTATATTTAATCTTTTTATCTCTTACTCTTCCTGTTTTGCATAACCACCGTAAAATTCCAGTAACATATAATAAAAAAACACTAATACCACTAAGAAACCAAATTAATCTTCCACTCGCCCCTAGCGCTTCTCCAGTATGCAATGGCCAAATCCAACTTGCGAATATCTCGCCCCTTGAAAAAAGAGTCGGATTGCGAACTTCTTTAATCTGTCCACTCCATTGATCTACCCATACAGTCGTGTAGGGATGGCGATGATTAATTTCACTATTTTGACGTAAATTAATTTTATAAACGCCAGTGTCTCCCGCTGGGGTAGTAACTCGCCTTAATTGTGCTTTAGGAAATGGTCCCTGGGCTACAAAAGTGGCTGCAGAAAGGCCTGTTGGGTGATTATTGGGTATTGCTGTGCTAATAATCGTAGGCCCAGTTTGACCGTGTTCCATGCCAGATGAACCGGAAAAGGTTTCTAAAATACTAGGATAACTTAATAAAAATCCAGTGCATGCTAGGACTATTAAACTTATTGAGCTTAATAATCCAAGCCATCGGTGTATATCAAAAGCGAGTAACATAATTCCATTATGGGGTCTAAACTTCAAAATCTCCTTTATTGTGTTAAGGCTTGGCCACCATAAATATAGACCTGTTAGGCAAGAGCTTAATAATAATATGCCTAGTATGCCTACTAAACCCCAGCCAAAATTTTCTATGTTCAGTTGTGTATGTATATTTAATAACCATGTTGTAAAAGTGCTCCCCCAAAATCGACTGCTGACAACTTCCGCTGTATATGGATTTACTGATACCATTAATGGTGCATACAATTGAAAGAAAGTTTCAGAAGGTTTCTCAAACCATGCTGTGATCATGCCGTTAGGTGATTGTGGCATTTCTAGAGTCCAAGATCCTGTTTTGTGAGGATGCGCTGCTTTTACAGCAGCATATATTTTATCTAGTGTTTGATAATTGCCGTGGGGGTTGGTGATGATTAGCTCAGGGTTTAATAATAAATCAATATCCGCGCGGTAAATACTTAAGCTACCAGATAATCCAATTAAAGAAAAAAATAACCCAACACTAAGTGCTAAGTAAAGGTGAGCTTTCAATAAGTTAGAACGATTGAGGAGGCGAGTAAATAGAAAGCGCATAAAGGTATCATCAGGGTAATATTAACAGAATATTATCCCATAGAGAGGATTGAATTGTATGTACTGAATACCGCGGGTGTGTTTTGTGATTCAGAATACAATTGTAAATAAACGCTATGCGAGAGTTTTTACAGGATGAGTTTTTTATAATGAAATTCGCACGAATGTTTGCATACAGATAAAATAAGTTTTTTAAAGTTGACTCATGGGGTCGTAGTGATGAGAGTTAAGTTCTTTTTCTTAGGGCTGTTTTTAAGTGTGGCTGGCGTTAGTAACGCGTTTGAGAAAACGACCATTCGAATTGGTGTGCAAGCTTTGGGGACTTTAGAATGGGAGCTGCAGGTTTTGAAAACGGATCCGGTTTTAAACAATGTTGAATTTGAAGTGCAGGTCACCTCATTAGCTAATGCCGAAGCTGGCAAGATTGCATTGCAGGCAGGTGCTGTGGATATTATTGTTTCTGATTGGATTTGGGTGTCAAGTATCAGGGCAACTGGGGGTGATTTGGCTTTTTACCCCTACTCAAATACAGCGGGTGCTTTAGTCGTTCCAGAAAATAGCTCGATTCATAGCTTAGAGGATCTTAAGGGTAAGCGTTTAGGGGTTGCTGGTGGTGAGTTGGATAAAAATTGGTTGTTATTGCAAGCGTTGTCACAAAAAGAAAAATTACACTTAACTGAATCTGTCGAGAAAACTTTTGCAGCGCCACCTTTACTTAATGAGCAAATTAAACAAGATCGCTTAGATGCGATTCTTACCTATTGGCACTTTGCAGCTCGATTAGAAGCGCAGGGTTATCGTAAAATTATAGATGGTAGTCAAATTTTGGAAGGTTTAGGCATAAAGCTAAATGTTCCGAGTTTGGGTTATGTTTTTAAACGAGGGTGGGGGCAGGCACATAAAGTTGCGCTAAATAATTTTTTTAAAGCAACAAAGCAAGCAAAGTCACAGATTTGTTCTCAAGATGCTGTTTGGCAAAGCATTGTTCCGTTAACGCATGTGGATGATGCGCAAACTTTGGCATTATTACGTCAGCGTTATTGTCAAGGTGGCGTTGATAATTGGGGTAACGCAGAGCAACAAGCTGCCGATGATATCTATCAGTTATTGCGAAGTGTAAGTCAAAATAAATTAACCGGTAATGCTGAACACATAAAGGCTGGAACCTTCTGGGTTGAAAATTAATTTGAATATTCATAAGTATTTTTTGTCGGTTTTATCCTTGCTATTTTTGTTAATCACTTGGCAGGCCTTGGCAGTTTATCTGGATAGCAGTACTTTTCCTATGCCAGTATTAGTGGCTAAGGTTTTTTGGCAGGCTTGCGTTACTGGACAGTTACCTTATCATTTGGGCATGACTTTGTTGCGCTTAATAGTCAGTTTTTCTATTGCTATGTTATTTGGCTGTGCAATGGGGATTGCTTTGGGGCGTAATCGGAAATTAGATGCTTTCTTTGATAATTGGTTGGTAATTTTTTTAAATGTGCCTGCTTTAGTAACAATTATTCTTTGTTATGTATGGTTTGGTTTGGTAGAGTCCGCGGCTATTTTAGCGGTAGTGGTTAATAAGCTACCCAATGTGATTGTTACTATTAGAGAAGGTACTCGGGCTTTAGATCAAGATTTAATGGATATGGCTCGTTGCTATCGTTTAAGTAAACGTAAAATCTTGTTAGAAATTATCTGGCCACAATTACATCCGTTTGTAATGGGAGCAACGCGTTCGGGCTTGGCTTTAATTTGGAAAATTATTTTAGTAGTTGAGTTATTAGGTAGAAGTAACGGCATGGGGTATCAGTTACATTTGTTTTTTCAGATGTTTGATGTGGCCAGTATTTTGGCTTATACCTTGGCATTTGTTGGCGTTATTCAGTTAATTGAATTGTTGATTTTAAAGCCTTTAGATCAGCATGCGTTGCGGTGGCGACGATGAGTGCTATTAAAATAGATATTCTTAATAAGAGATTTCCAGGTGTTGGTGAAGCGACTGGGCATTTAGTCATTGAAAATTTAAATTTGACGATTAACCCACAAGAGTTTGTGTGTTTGGTTGGACCTTCGGGTTGTGGTAAGACTACCTTATTGAATATTATTGCTGGTTTAGATACCGATTTTACAGGAGAGATTTCAGTAGGGCAGGTAACTAAAAAGTCAAAGATAGGTGTGGTATTTCAAAATCCGCGCTTATTGGCTTGGCGCACTGTGCGACAAAATATTGAATTAGTGCAAGAGCGCTTTCAAAATGCGGAGTTAATTGATGAGTTGTTAGATGTTATGCAATTGACAGCTTTTCAGAATGTTTATCCTGAGCGTTTATCATTAGGCATGAGTCGCCGCGTGGCTTTAATTAGGGCGTTTGCTGTTAACCCCGATTTATTGTTGATGGATGAGCCTTTTGTGTCGTTAGATGCGCCCACCGCAAGACAAGTGCGAGATTTATTATTGTTGCTATGGAAAAAACGGCCACATACCGTTTTATTTGTTACGCATGATTTGCGCGAAGCCATTGCTTTGGCTGATCGATTGGTGTTTTTATCGGCGGCGCCGATGAGATTTGTTTCTGAAATTGTCGTGCCTATTCCAAGAATAGAACGAAATAATGAGCAAGCGATTGAAGAATTTCGTCAGCAACTAATGAACGAGTATCCCGCTATAAAACAACTGATATAAACTGAAGACAAAAAAGCCGGAGTTTTAGGCTCCGGCTTTTTTCAAAGTGAAAGCTTTTATTAATTAAGCAATTGCTTTTACTTTTGAATTCAGTCTGCTTTTACCGCGTGCAGCTTTATTTTTGTGAATAATACCTTTGTTAACTGCTGAGTCAATAATAGGTACTACAACTTTAAAAGCAGCTTGAGCTTTTTCTTTATCTCCAGCTTTAACTGCTGCAAGAACTTTTTTTACGAATGTACGTAAGTTGCTACGTTGTCCGGCGTTGCGAATACGGCTTTTTTCCGCTTGTTTCGCGCGTTTTTTAGCTTGTGCTGTATTAGCCATAGTGTCTCAATGTTTTGATGTGTTAGTAAATAGCCCTGCATTATCTTTTTAAATGCTATTATTGTCAACATAAACCTTGTGAAAAAAGGAATTCTCTTGAGTCGTCAGCTTCTTAAATCTACTGCTGTTGTTAGCAGTATGACCTTAATATCTCGTATTCTCGGGTTTGTACGGGATATGTTAATAGCCAGACTATTTGGAGTGGATATAGCAACAGATGCATTTTTTGTCGCTTTTAAAATACCTAACTTTTTTCGGCGATTATTTGCAGAAGGCGCTTTTGCGCATGCCTTTATACCTATTATAGCCAACTATAGAGAGCAGGGCAGTAACCTTGATACGCAGTCATTTATAGATAAGGTAGCTGGCACCATAGCTTTGTTTTTGTTGGGTTTAAGTGTTTTAGGGGTGTTGTTGGCTCCTGTCATTATATTGATAATAGCGCCAGGTTTTGCTCTGCAAGGATCGCAATTTGAGTTAGCCTGCTTATTATTGAAGATTTGTTTACCGTATTTGTTTTTCATCGGTTTAGTTGCGCTTGCGGGTGGGATATTAAATGCTTATGGTCAATTTTTGGTGCCAGCTTTAACGCCTGTTTTTTTAAATATTTGTATGATTATAGCCGCTATATGGTGGGCTCCTTTAATGAGCCAGCCAGTTGAAGCGTTGGCTTGGGGGGTCTTTGCGGCAGGTTTAGTGCAATTGTTATTCCAAGTCCCTTCACTGTTGCGGTTAGGATTGTTGCCAAGATTTAAATGGGGATATAGTGATCCAGAAATAAAGAAAATGCTTCGGTTGTTGGGGCCAGCTATTTTTAGTGTTTCGGTGACACAGATTAATTTGTTGTTAGATACCTTAATTGCCTCATTTTTGACTGTAGGTAGTGTATCTTGGTTGTATTATTCTGACCGCCTTGTGGAGTTCCCTGTTGGATTATTGGGTTTGGCTTTAGGAACTGTTATTTTGCCTCGGTTGGCAAAGAGCTTTGCTTCAAAAGCTCAAGATAATTTTTCTAATACCCTTGATTGGGGATTGAGGTTGGTTTTATTATTAGGTATGCCTGCCACTATTGGATTAGTGGTATTAGCTGAGCCCATGATTTCGACGCTGTTTCAGTATAAAGAATTTAGTTTGCAAGATGTTCATAATTCAGCATTAAGTTTAAAAGCTTACGCAGCTGGATTGCTTGGTTATATTGCTATTAGGATTCTAGTTTCAGGTTTTACTTCTCGTCAGGATATGCAAACACCATTGCGCTATGGATTATGGTCTATGGGCTTAAGTTTGGTTCTGGACATGATCTTGGTATTCCCATTCGCACATGCCGGGCTTGCTTTGGCAACTTCTTTGGGTGCGTTGGTTAATGCACTCTTGTTATTAGTGAAATTATATAAAGATAAAATTTATTGCCCTGTGTTGGGTTGGGTTAGCTTTTTTGTGCGTATATTTTTAGCGAGTACAGCCATGTATATAGCATTATATTATTGGGTTGATGTGGATTGGTGGCAACAATGGCGCTCTACTGAGCGGGTTATTCAATTAATAAAGTGGATTGTAGTTGGGGTGCTTGTTTACGGTTCTACCTTAGTATTAACTGGTTTAAGGTGGCATCATTTGTCGGATGACTGCCGCATTTAAGTGCTTCGCATGATAGAATAAAAATCTTTTTCTCACTAAAAAGAATCATGCAATTAATTAGAGGCTTATCTCATTTGGAGTCATTTAAAAATGGCTGTGTTTTGACTATAGGTAATTTTGATGGCGTGCACTTAGGTCACCAGAATGTGATAAAAAAACTGGCTGAAAGAGGAAAAGTTTTAGACTTGCCAGTGGTAATAATGACTTTTGAAGCTCAGCCCTTAGAATATTTTTTAGGGGATAACGCGCCTTCTCGATTAATGTGTTTACGTGAAAAAGTACTAGCAATTTCTAAATTACCTGTTGATAACTTATTAATAGTTGGATTTAATCAAAACTTCGCTAACTATGACGCGGAGCAGTTTATTGATAGTATTTTAATCAAGAAATTAAACGTTAAGCATGTGGTTGTCGGTGATGATTTTCGCTTTGGCAAAGCTCGACGTGGTAATTTCGCCATGCTTAAAGAAATGGGCTTGAAACATGGTTTTTCTGTTGAAGATACTGGCACTTATCAATTTGCTGGTTTACGGGTGAGCAGTACGCTGATTAGAGATGCTTTAAATGCGGGTGATTTAGTAAAAGCCGAGCAATTATTGGGGCATAATTATTCTATCTGTGGACGCGTTGCCCATGGTGATAAACGCGGTCGCACAATTGGGTTTCCAACGGCTAATATACAAATGTTTAGAAAAAACACCCCTATCAACGGAGTGTTTGCTGTCACTATGTCAGGAATTGATGGCTTAGTTTTTGAGGGTGTTGCAAATGTAGGTACGCGCCCTACTGTCGACGGGGGGGCTAAGGTTATTTTAGAAACTTATCTGTTCGATTTTGATAAGGAAATATATGGACGTTATGTAGAGGTACATTTTCATAAAAAGATTAGGGATGAATTACGATTTGATTCGCTAGAAGAACTAAAAGCCCAGATATTAAAAGATGTGGCTGAGACTAAAAAGATTTTTGCTGAGATAAAAAGATTATGACTGTAGATTATAAAAAGACCCTCAATTTACCGGCTACTGAGTTCCCTATGAAAGGAAACTTAGCGCAACGTGAACCAGAACGCTTAAAGAAATGGAATGAGGCGGGTTTGTATCAAAAGATCAGGTCAGCTTTTGCAGATCGTCCGCCTTTTATATTGCATGATGGTCCTCCGTATGCAAATGGAGAAATTCATATTGGCCACGCTGTTAATAAAGTATTAAAAGATTTTATTATTAAGTCTAAGACATTAAGTGGGTTTGATGTGCCTTATGTGCCTGGGTGGGACTGTCACGGACTACCTATCGAGTTAATGGTTGAAAAGAAAATTGGCAAAGCTGGCATTAAAGTTTCTCCTGCCGTATTTCGTAAAGCATGTCGTGAATATGCCGCAAAGCAAGTCGAAATTCAAAAAGAAGCGTTCATTCGCTTGGGTATTTTAGGTGATTGGCAGAGCCCTTATTTAACAATGGATTTTGGATTTGAAGCTGATATCGTTAGATCATTGGGTCAAATTGCTAAAAAAGGTCATATTACTGCAGGTGCTAAACCCGTGCACTGGTGTACAGATTGTGGTTCCGCTTTAGCAGAAGCGGAAGTTGAATATGAAGATAAACATTCGCCGGCTATTGATGTTCGATTTAACGTGGTGGATGAAGCGGCGTTTTTAAGTTCATGTCATCACGCGCCAGAGCATGAAGGACATGGACCGTTATCAGTAGTTATTTGGACAACTACGCCATGGACATTGCCAGCTAATCAGGCGGTCGCGTTAAATGCAGAACTAGAATACGTCGTAGTACAAACTGAAACTGAGCGTTTAGTTGTTGCCGAAGCCTTACTAAAAGATACTATGCTACGTTATAGCATAGAGAATTATCACGTATTAGCTTATGCCCTGGGGTCGGCTTGGGAGCATCAATTAGTTCAACATCCGTTCTATGATCGTCAAGTACCCATTATTTTAGGCGATCATGTAACAACGGATGCGGGAACTGGTGCTGTTCACACAGCGCCAGGTCACGGTCAAGAAGATTATGTGGTGGGTCAAAAATATGGGTTACCTGTAGAAAATCCAGTGGGTGCTGATGGGGTGTTCTTGGCTAACACTGAGATTTTTGCGGGTCAGCATGTTTTTAATGCGAACGCAAAAGTATTAGAAGTTTTAGAAACCCAAGGAAAACTGTTACATCATCACGCAATCTTGCACAGTTATCCGCATTGCTGGCGTCATAAAACCCCGATTATTTTTAGAGCCACTGCGCAGTGGTTTATCTCGATGAATAAAAATCATCTGCGTGATTTAGCGTTAGCTGAAGTTAAAAAAGTAGAGTGGATTCCAGATTGGGGTCAGGCGCGTATCGAAAGTATGTTAGAAGGTCGTCCTGATTGGTGTATCTCTCGTCAGCGTACTTGGGGTGTGCCGATTACTTTCTTTATTCATAAAGAAACACGAGAATTGCATCCACGCACCGCAGAATTAATTGAAGCAGTGGCATTACGCATTGAAGAAAAAGGTATAGAAGCGTGGTTTGAATTAGATAAAGCTGAATTATTGGGTGCTGAAGCTGATGATTACGACAAAATGTCCGATACCTTGGATGTGTGGTTTGACTCTGGGGTTACTCATGCTTGCGTATTGGCTAAACGTGCGCAATTAACTTATCCAGCTGATTTATATTTAGAGGGTTCTGATCAGCATCGTGGTTGGTTCCAATCATCATTACTAGCATCGACTGCCATGCATGATGTGGCGCCCTATAAAGCCGTTTTAACCCATGGATTTACCGTTGATAAAAACGGTGAGAAGATGTCTAAATCAAAAGGTAATGTCATTCCACCACAAGCGGTTATGAAAAACTTGGGTGCGGATGTATTACGCTTATGGATTGCATCTTCTGATTATCGCAGTGAAATGCGTGTATCTGATGAGATTCTAGAACGAACCTCTGATGGCTATAGACGCTTAAGAAATACGGCTCGATTCTTATTATCTAGCATAAACGATTTTAATCCTGCGCAAGACTTAGTGGCAACAGAAGACTTATTGGCCTTAGATCGTTGGTTATTAGATAGAGCCTTTAACTTGCAAGAAGAAGTTAAAGCGGCTTATGAAACCTATCAATTTCAGCAAATTTTCCAGAAGGTTCATCATTTCTGTGTAATAGATTTAGGTGGGTTTTATTTGGATATTGTTAAAGACCGTCAATATACGGCTAAAACAGATGGTTTGGCGCGTCGTTCTGCGCAAACGGCTATGTATCATGTCGTTGAGGCTTTAACGCGCTGGTTGGCGCCTATCATTAGTTATACGGCTGATGAAATTTGGCAGTATATCCCGGGTGAACGCAGTGAGTCCGTATTCTTAGAAACTTGGTATGAGGGTCTAGTAGCATTGGATGACAATGCGGCTTTAAATCGTGATTTCTGGCAAAAAATAATGTCAGTTAGAACGGCGGTAAGTAAAGAACTAGAGAAGAGTCGTGCAAAAGGTGATATTGGATCTTCCTTAAATGCCGAGCTTGAGTTGTATGGCAATGCCGAATACTTAAGTGCTTTAAGCCAAGTATCGGGAGAGTTACAGTTTATTTTTATAACATCAGCGGCGACTGTTAAGTCTGAACAAGAAGCACCTGTTGATGCGATTAAAACGGAAGTCGAAGGTCTTAAATTAAAAGTATTAGTATCAGAGCATCATAAGTGTGTGCGTTGTTGGCATCAGCGCCCCGATGTGGGTGTGCATGCAGAGCATCCAGAGTTGTGTGGGCGCTGCGTTGAAAATATTGTGGGTGAGGGTGAGCATAGACACTATGCATAATTTAAAAATGTTGAAGTGGTTAGCGTTATCTTTATTAGCTGTGGTTTTAGATCAAGCGAGTAAATGGGCTGTGGACAGCTCAATGCAGCTTTATCAGTCCATTCCGTTAGTACCTTATTTTAATTTAACGTATGTACGAAATACGGGGGCTGCTTTTAGTTTTTTAAGTGAAGCGGGTGGCTGGCAGCGCTGGTTCTTTGCTGGGTTAGCAATTGTTATTAGTATTGTTATCGCTGTGTGGTTGGCGCGCTTAAAACAACATGAAACGCTGTTAGCTGTAGCGCTATCTTTAGTGTTGGGTGGAGCAATTGGTAATTTGATTGATCGCCTAGCCTATGGTTATGTTATAGATTTCTTAGATGTTTATTATCAAACTTGGCATTGGCCAGCTTTTAATATTGCGGATTCGGCTATTACGCTGGGGGTGGTATTAATGCTACTGGAATCTTTTGGTTTAGTCGGTTCAAAACAGTCGGAATAAAAGCACTGTTTACTTTATGCGTTGCCAGTCAAATGTAGCACCCGGATCCGTTTTTCGGCTGGGTGCAATGTCGCTATGACCGGTAATATCTTGCTTAGATAGCTTCGGATAATATTCTATTAAGAGTGTTAGTATTTTGTTAAGTTTTTGGTATTGCGCATCTGTATAGGCTATGGTTTCTGAGCCTTCTAGTTCAATACCGATAGAAAAGTCATTACAGCCTTCTCGGCCTTGATAGTTCGAGGCGCCCGCATGCCAAGCGCGTTTATTAAAAGGAACATATTGCACGCAACTGCCATCACGTTTGATAACCAAGTGCGCGGATACTTTAAGTTGGTATATGTCTTTAAAGTAGGTATGGTCATCTGGATTAAGTTGGTTGCAGAATAATTGATCGATATAAGGAGTATCAAATTGATTCGGCGGTAGGCTAATACAGTGAATAACCACTAAGGATATATCTGACTCATTGGCTCTATCGTCATAATTTGGAGAGGGGTTGTGGTTTATCTCTGTGAGCCAATGATTATCTATATTCATGTCGTTAAAAAGTCAGTTAAATCAAAAACAAATTAATAGTTCTGCGATAAAATAACCTTAATAGGCCTGCTTGTAACTTTAGATCATAATGATTTATCAATATATCGGCAATGTTTGATTTGATGGGCGTTTTTTATTTTTACCTTTCGTTGATAGAGTACTTAGAGAAATTTTATGACACATTTGATTTGTGAAACTGTAATTAAAGGCTTTTTAATTGCCTTGTTGACAGGATGTGCAAGTGAAAAAGCGACTAAACTGCCCGTAAGTGTGGGTGAATCATCAAAGGTAACGTCTGCGAGTTTTTCTGAGGATATTTTAGACCCAAGCCAAAGTGGCGTTAAACCGCCTTATTCATCTAATTATGAAGCATTTGTATTAACAGGAACATACTCGCATTCGCCCGCAGTAATAAAGTTTATTAAACACATGGTTCATCAGCATGGATTTTCAGAAACATATTTAAACGGATTATTTTCAAAAGCGAATCGATTAGACTCGGTTATAAAATTGGAAACACCAGAGCCATCAGTGGGGCCTGTAAAACCAAGTATCGGCAGTTGGACGCGTTATCGTAATAAATTTCTTACCGATGATCACATTAACAATGGCGTAGCGTTTTGGCGTAATAATGCTGAAACTATTCAACAAGCCAGCTTAATTTATGGCGTTGATCCAGAATATATTGTGGGTATTATTGGTGTAGAAACTTATTTCGGCAGAAATTTTGGTAAGACGCGTATATTTGATGCACTAACAACCCTGTCTTTCGATACTGAAAGGCGCTCTAAATATTTTATGTCGGAGTTAGAGAGTTTTTTGCTAATGGCAAGGGATGAGCACTTTGATCCACTGCAGCCCCAAGGTTCATGGGCAGGGGCGATGGGTTATGGCCAATTTATGCCCAGTAATTTTAAGACATTAGCGGTAGATTTTAATAAAGATGGCAAGCGTGATTTATGGCATCCTCATGATGCGGTGGGAAGCGTCGCACATTACTTTTCTAAGAGTGGCTGGCAAATGCATAAGCCGGTTACAAAGCGAGTGGGTCTGTCTAAAGATCCCAACGTTATAGAATTGAGTACTTATGAAGGAAATGAATATTGGGAGACTTATCCTAATTTTAAAGTGATTAAGAAGTACAATAATAGCAATAAATATGCGATGGCGGTTCATCAGTTAGCTCAAGCAATTAAGTCGCGTTATTAGTCAGTTAGCTACAGTTAAGATCAAAATTAAAGCGTAAATACACTTCATTTATTGGTCATAACTCATAGCATTAGTGTTAAAAATCACTAAAAATAACAGTATTTTGAATAGATGTGCATGCAGATTAAAAATTGAGCTGATTTTTTTTAGTGACTGTTAGATAATATCAACTTATATTTATAATAATAATTACTTTAAGGTATACGAAGAAAATGGAGAAACAGCATAGTTTTACGCGCGAAGAACTATTAAAGTCCGGTAGGGGGGAGTTATACGGACCTAAGAATGCGCAATTACCCTTGCCGAATATGCTGATGATGGATCGTATCACGTATATCTCTGATGAAGGTGGTACCTACGGTAAAGGTGAGATTGTTGCAGAGTTAGATGTAACGCCTGATTTATGGTTTTTTGATTGTCATTTCCAAGGTGATCCCGTGATGCCCGGTTGTTTAGGTTTGGACGCTATGTGGCAACTCGTGGGCTTTTATTTATGCTGGATGGGTGGTCCAGGTAAAGGTCGCGCATTGGGCGTGGGCGAAGTTAAATTCACCGGTCAAGTATTACCTACTGCTAAAAAAGTCACTTATCGGATCAATCTAAAACGTTTAATTATGCGTAAACTTGTGATGGGAATCGCAGATGCCACTATGGAAGTTGATGGCAAGATTATCTACGAAGCGACAGATCTTCGAGTAGGTTTATTTACATCTACAGCCGATTTTTAGGATCACAGCAATGAAAAGAGTGGTTGTTACAGGTTTAGGTATTGTTTCTAGTATAGGTAATAATTCAACAGAAGTGATTGATTCCTTAAAGGAAGGTCGTTCTGGTTTAAGTTTTTCTCAAGTCTACGCAGACTTAGGTTTTCGTAGTCATGTACACGGTGCCATCAATATTGATTTAGATGAAGCCATCGATCGAAAAGTTAAACGCTTTATGGGTGATGGTGCGGCATTCAATTATATTGCGATGCAGCAAGCGATTGCTGATTCTGGATTAAACGATTCAGAAGTGTCTGACTTTAGAACGGGATTGGTCATGGGGTCGGGTGGCCCATCAACATCAAATATTGTTGAAGCGGCTGATATATTACGTGAAAAAGGTGTTAAAAAAATCGGTCCTTACATGGTGCCAAGAACCATGTCGAGTACTAATACTGCTTGTTTAGCCACGCCGTTTAAGATTAAAGGCGTCAATTATTCAATTAGCTCGGCTTGTGCAACCAGTGCGCATTGTATTGGTCATGCTATGGAGTTAATTCAAATGGGCAAGCAAGATGTTGTTTTTGCCGGGGGCGGTGAAGAATTACATTGGACTATGTCTGTTTTATTTGATGCGATGGGTGCTTTATCATCTAAATATAATGATACGCCTGCTACGGCATCAAGAGCTTATGATGCAACCCGTGATGGTTTTGTAATTTCGGGTGGTGGTGGTGTTTTAGTCATTGAAGAACTAGAACATGCTAAAGCGCGTGGTGCTAAGATTTATGCAGAACTAGTAGGCTATGGTGCTACTTCAGATGGCTATGACATGGTACAACCTTCTGGTGAAGGTGCTATTCGTTGTATGCAACAAGCAATGGCTACGGTAGAAGGTAAGATTGATTACATTAATGCGCACGGTACAAGTACGCCAGTAGGCGATACTAAAGAATTAGAAGCTTTACGTGCCGTATTTGGTGCAGGTAACGTGCCTAGCGTGAGCTCTACTAAATCATTAACAGGTCATGCTTTAGGTGCTGCAGGTGTTAATGAGGCGATTTACTCACTACTCATGATGCAAGAAAACTTCTTAAGTGCATCAGCTAATATTACTGAGTTAGATCCTGCTGCTGAGGGCATTCCAATAGTGCGTGAGCGTCAAGATAACATTACGCTAAACACTATTATGTCTAACAGTTTTGGTTTTGGCGGCACTAACGCTACTTTAGTTTTTCAGCGTTATAACGGTTAATAATTCCTTGTCGAGGCCTATTAAAATAGGCCTCGGTTTCTTTCCCCCTTATCTCATTCAATATATTCTGACCATGTCAGATCCAACGCAAAAAGCCCGATACGAATTTAATAAGATCCAGAAACGTTTAAGACATACGGTTGGCGATGCGATTGCTGACTATAATATGATCGAAGATGGCGATAAGGTCATGGTGTGTCTATCAGGCGGTAAAGACTCCTTTACCCTGCTTGATGTGTTAATGAATTTACAAAAGACCGCGCCGGTTAATTTTGAAATTATTGCTGTTAATCTGGATCAAAAACAACCCGGATTTCCTGAACATGTATTGCCTGCGTATTTAGAGTCCATTGGGGTGCCCTATCATATTATTGAGAAAGACACGTACAGCATAGTTAAGCGTGTCATTCCTGAGGGAAATACAACGTGTGGTTTATGTTCGCGACTACGACGGGGCACTTTATATGGTTATGCAGAAGCCAATGGTGTGACCAAGATTGCATTAGGCCATCATCGTGATGATATTTTAGAAACGTTCTTTCTTAATATTTTTTATGGTGGCAAACTAAAAGCAATGCCACCCAAACTATTAAGTGATGATAAAAAGAATATCATTATTAGGCCCCTAGCCTATACACGTGAGAAAGATATAGAGCGTTTTGCTGCTTTTAAAGATTTCCCTATTATTCCCTGTAATTTATGTGGTTCTCAGGAGAATCTGCAAAGACAAGCTATGAAAATGATGCTGACAACCTGGGATAAGCAATTTCCTGGGCGATTGGAAACAATTTTCACCAGTTTGCAGAATATTGCTCCCTCACAGTTAGTGGATAGAAATTTGTTTGATTTTGTTAACTTGATGCAAGAAACGAACACAGAAGAGAGCTCTCAATCAGCTCCTGCTGGGTTAGACGTATTAGAATATTAAAGTAAGAACTCGCCAGTGCTGGCAAAAAAAGATATATAACCCAACTGACTGATTTTACTCATTCATAGAGATGAGCAACTCTTTGGTTTTGGATAATTTAAATAGTGGCTCGTGCATACCAATGACACCCATACAATATATAAACACCCCCGATCAATTAACTGTGCTGTGTGAACAGATTAAAAAAGAGTCTTGGTTGGCGTTGGATACTGAATTTTTACGCGAAAAAACGTATTACCCTAAATTTTGTTTATTACAAATCGCAACCCCTGAATGGGTTGCTTGTGTTGATCCTATTGCTTTACCTAATTTGGATCAATTATTTGATGCAATTTACAATCCTGAAATTGTTAAAGTTTTCCATTCTTGTCGCCAAGATTTAGAAATTTTCTTTCAAGCGACAGGTAAATTACCTACGCCCGTATTTGATACACAAGTGGCCGCGCCTTTATTGGGTTTTCAGGATAATCCAGGGTATGCCATGTTAGTATCCAGCTTTTTAGGTGTTAATCTTAATAAAGCACATACCCGAGCTGATTGGAGTAAGCGTCCGTTAACGCCAGCAGAAATTGAATATGCAGCAGATGATGTGATTTATTTATGTAAGATTTATCAAGTCATGGTGCAAAAACTGACTAAATTAGGTCGTATTGATTGGCTAATACAAGACTTTGCAGACCTATCAAATCCAGATCACTATAAAGTAGATCCTGAAAAGGCATGGTTTAAAGTTAAAGGTAAAAATAAATTGACGGGTAAACAACTGTCAATTATTCAAACCCTAGCCGCTTGGCGTGAAAAAATGGCGCAAGCAGAAGATAGGCCTAAAAGTTGGTTGTTGCGTGATGAATTATTATTTGATTTAGCTAAGTTGCAACCCGAAACAGTGCCAGAATTGGCGGGTGTTAGAGGGATTAATGAGCGATCAGTTAATCGCTATGGCAAAGAATTGTGCCAATTAATTAATGAGGCTAAAAATCGTCCACCTCAACCGCTAAATGATAAGGATAAGTCGGCAAAGAAAACGCAACAACAAGAGGCTATCTTAGATATTTTGACGGCTTTGGTTAGAGTCCGTGCAGAAGAAAATGCGTTAAACCCCAGCATTTTAGCATCTCGAAAAGATTTAGAAGACTTGTTGTTGAATGGTGATGAAGAATTACCTTTATTACATGGCTGGCGATACAGCATGGCGGGTAAAGAGTTAGTGGGTCTCATAAAAGGTCAGTTATTGTTAGGCATAGATGTAGATCGATTAGCGATTATTGAAAAATAGTAAGATCGATTTGTTTTAAATTTTACAAGGGATGCTTGCTCTGGTGAGTTGGCTTATAATACCGAAGTTTTTTTATGTTTATATTGGGAGTTAGAATGAAAAGAGTTACATTGATCGCAACAAGTTTAATGTTTTTATTTGCCGCTGTTGCTCACGCACATGGCCCTGTTCGTCAAAAAGCTGAAGAACAAATTACTATTAATGCCCCCGCTGAAAAAGTTTGGGGATTAATCAAAGATTTTGGTGATATGTCTTGGCACCCACTTATTTTTAGCACAACTATTAATGGTGGTAACACTAAAGGTGCAACACGCGTTTTAACATTAAAAGACGGTGGCACTATTACTGAAGAATTAAAAAAATATGACGAAGCTAAAATGTCATATGCCTACAAAATTACTGATATCAGTATTGCAAAAACAATCGTACATGCGGGCCTAGAAGAAAAAGTACCTGCACTACCTGTTGATAATTACTCTGCAAGTATTGAAGTAGAAGCTAAAGGCGCAACCACTGTGGTTTCTTGGACCGCCGGTTATTACCGCGCATACACAAACAACAATCCTCCGGTAGAAATGAACGAAGAAACTGCAAATGCGGCAGTGAACGAAGTATTGAAAACAGGTTTATTTAACCTTAAAGCACTTGCTGAAAAGTAAGGATTTAACCGGTGTTTTTTAAAAAATACCCAGTGGTAGTGGCATTAGCTGCTGCCACTTTTTTTTGCACGCCACTCATGGCCAGTCCCTTTGCTTATATTACTAATCAATTGGATGACAGTGTTTCTATTATTGATACACAGCAAGCTAAAGTAGTGGGTAGCGTTCATGTACAAGGTAAACCTGCCGGTGTTGCGGTGTCACCTCTGGGCGATAAAGTATATATCAGCACGCCAGAAGCCCACGGCTTCGCAGTGCTAGATACCCAAAAACAGGCCGTTACTCATACTGTCCCAGTGAGTGAGGGGGCTTTAGGTATTGCAGTGAGCACTAAGGGTAAACACATCTATGTGGCTGATTGGTATAACAATAATGTTGACGTGGTAGATGCGCAGAGTTTAAAAGTAATCAAAACAATTGCCGTCGGTAAGTCGCCATCAGGTTTAGTCGTGAGTCCTGATAATCATTGGTTATATGTCGCTAATCGCTTGAGTAATTCGGTTTCTAAAATTAATTTAGACTCATTAACCGTTGTTAAAACCACTTTTGTGGGAGCCCATCCTTTTGGTTTAACCATCGACTCCACAGGTCAGCGAATTTATGTGGCCAATGTACAGAGCGATGATGTTTCGGTTTTAGAAACGAGAAGTTTACAAAATATTGCAACTATCAAAGTGAGTACTTTGCCTTATGCAACGGCTTTGGCTTTAAACGATTCGCGCTTATTTGTGACTAACCAAGATGATGGCACTGTCTCTGTTATTGACACACAGACATTAAAAAACCTGGGTTTAATAGAAGTGGGTACTAAACCTGAAGGCATTAATACCCACCCAGATGACCGTCATGTTTATGTCGCTAATTGGTTTGATAATACTGTTTCGGTTATTGATGCTAAAACGCTTAAAGTGGAAAATACTATAAAAACGGGCAAGGGGAGTAGAGCTTTTGGACAGTTCTTTGGTAAATAAGACTACAATTGCTACGCTAAATGCTTAATGGATAATTAATAAAAGAGAATAAAATGGCTGAAACAGTAGATGAATTAACGGTAACTTACGAAGACGGTGGCGTTGAGACCGTTAAAGAACTGGATAAAAAGGTATTAACAAAAGGGGCTTGGGCAACAGTAATGTACCGTTACCAAGATTGGAACCGAGCTAAAGAAGAATACGGCCCCGATAAATACACCATTCGTCGTTATCAAAAACGCAATGGTGAGTATCAACAAAAATCAAAATTTAATATATCAAGTAAAGATCAAGCAAAAAGTATTATTGCCGCTTTAGAAGACTGGGTAGCATTAGAAGATTAAGTGTGATGTTTTTTTACCGCAGGTGGAGAGTAAGTTATGCAAGCACAGAGCGGATTTTTTATACAATTTTTACACTTGGCCGGTCCTTTTTGGCGCTCAGAAAATAAGGTCGTTATACGCCAACAAACATTCGTTTTTATTGGTTTAACCCTACTTCAAATGGTGCTCGCGGTGACTATCACCGAATGGAGTGCCGCATTATTTAATGCCATCGAACAACACTCAATGCCTGAGTTGTTGACGCAGATTGGCTATCTTGTCTTAATCTTTGTAGCCAGTTTAGCGGTGACGGCTTATCACTTAAAAGTGAAGCGTCAGATACAAATTGCTTGGCGGGCTTGGTTAACTGAGCGGGTGATCGGACAATGGATGGACAAAGGCCGTCATTATCAAGTTACTCATATACAGACTGCAGAGCACGATAATCCTGATGGGCGTATTGCCGAAGATATAAGAATTGCAACGGATGAAGCGATCACCTTATCGCATTCTTTATTTTACAGCGTATTATTATTGATTAGTTTTACTGAGATACTGTGGACGCTTTCTGGCCGAATTGAGTTAAATTTAGGCTTGTTCACATTACCTATTTCCGGTTATTTAGTTATTGTGGCTATTATTTATTCATCCTTAGCTTCGGTTTTAGGTTGGTGGGTAGGGCAGCCCTTAACCTTAGCTACCAATGCTATGCAAACAGCAGAAGCTGATTTTAGATTCAGTTTAGTCAAAGCACGAGAACATTCACAAGCAATTGCCTTGATACGGGGTGAGAGTAACGAGAAAAAACGCTTCCATGACTTCTTTCAACATATCACCACAGCCTATAACCATCAGACTAACGCTTGGTCTAATATCTTAGTTTTTAATTCAGGGTATTCAGTATTGTCCATGGCTTTTCCTATACTGATAGCGGCCCCCCGATATATTTTGGGCACCCTCACATTAGGTGCTTTAATGCAATCAGTGCAGGCGTTTCAACAAGTGTCTACCGCATTGTCATGGCCTGCCAATAATATGGCCGCCATTGCGCAATGGCGCGCTTCTGTTGAGCGTGTATTGAGCTTGGTTAAAGCCCTAGATGATTTGGAAATAGAAATTGCCAGACCCGATCCACAAAGAATTTTAATAGAAAAGCCCGAACAAAATGTTTTAGTGTTTGATGATCTTTGTTTGTCAAAACTGAATGGAGAAGTTGTCTTATCCCATTTAAATGAAAGAATTGCCCAAGGCGAACATATTTTAATTAAAGGTGATACGGGAAATGGATCAAAACTATTTAAAGCCATTGCCGGGCTTTGGCCTTGGGGTTCTGGTCGTATAGAGTTGCCAGATGGCGATCCTATGTTTTTTATGGCGCCGCGCCCTTTTTTACCAGATGGTACCTTACGTGCGGCAATCTGTTATCCCTGTTTGCCAGAAGGCTGCCGAGCAGTCTTGTTAGATAGTTTCTTTAAACTAGCGGGGCTAGAGGCGTTATTAGCGCAATTAGATCAAGTGGATGAGTGGGATAAAGTCTTAACCCGAGAGCAACAACAACGCTTAGGTATGGTGCGCTTATTGTTATACGCGCCCAAATGGATTTTAATTGAAGAGGCTTTTGACTCGTTAGATCCAGAAAGCGAAGCTTTAATGTTGCGGACTATTTGTCAGCAATTACCGGATGCAACTTTGATAACCCTATCTAATCAACCGACAGCAGAAGCGTTTCATACCCGGCATATTGTTTTATAAGTGCCTTGATAATGTCTAAGCAACCCATCTTAAAGCTGCGTGGTGTTAATTTAGGGGGCTGGTTGGTCTTAGAAAAATGGATGACGCCCAGTCTATTTGAGGGATTACAAGCCGTTGATGAAACCAGTTATTGTGTTGAGTTAGGTACTCGTGCACAGCAGACCTTAACGGCTCATTGGCAACATTTTATTACGATTAAAGACTTTGCTTGGTTAGCCAGTATAGGTATAAATGCGGTTAGAATCCCGATTGGGCATTGGATCTTTGGTGATGATTACCCTTATCATCCGGCGTATGGTGAATGTCGGCAGCCTTATGTAAAAGGAGGTATAGCGATCTTAGATCAGGCGTTTGACTGGGCAGAGCAGTATGGGTTAAAAGTGGTCTTAGATTTACATGCCGCCCCAGGATGTCAAAATGGCTTTGATAATGGCGGTATTGTAAATGTCTGTGATTGGCCTATTAATCCTCCTTATATCGATTATTCCTTAGACGTTTTAGAACGCCTTGCTAAGCGCTATCAATACAATTCTGCGTTACACGCAATTGAAGTACTCAATGAACCGCGTTGGGATATTGCTACGGATCTATTAAAAACCTACACCCAAGACGCTTACCAACGCATAAGAAAATATTGCACAGCCGAAAAGGTAGCGATTGTCTTTCATGATGGCTTTAGATCATTTCATGAATATGAGGGGTTTTTAACAGCACCGACATTTAGCAATGTGGTATTTGATATGCACCGCTATCAGTGTTTTACCCAAGAGGATCTAGATTTAGATATCTACGGACACATCAATAAAAGCATTACTGACTGGCAACAAGAGGCAGATGACGTTATCACCCATTCTGGGCGTGCCAGTTATATCGGTGAATGGAGTTTAGGGTTAGATTTAAAAACCGAAACTTTATGGCAACAAGCGGTGTTTGATTATCCCATAGACACTATTGATGAGTTTCAAAAACGATTGCTTTATAAAAGCTATGCAACCGCACAATTATTGACCTTTGAGAAGTATTTAGGCTGGTTCTTTTGGAGCTATAAAACCGAGACTGCACCGGCTTGGAGTTTTAAAGACTGTGTTAAAAATGGTTGGTTACCGAGCAGGTTTTGAATGCTTTACCGTGTTGTATAATAAAGCGCGTGAAATGTAAAAATTGCTTAGCCCCTAACAAACAAGAACGATGATCCAAAGTACAAACACCACTTTTCAAACTTCTACAATTACCCGCAACCATCGTGAAACACACCATAAACACAAAAGTTTTTGTTTGTGGTTTACGGGGTTATCGGGTTCAGGTAAATCCACCTTGGCCCATGCTGTGGAGGCTCGATTACATGAAACCGGGCACTCGACGCTCGTTTTATATTAAAGGGGTCTTATTAAAGGGGTCTGACCCCTTTAATACTTTTGATAGTGCATGGCAGGCAATCCAAAGGTCATTTGCGCCAATTGGCGTACCTGCTGTTTTTAGCAACGTAAACTGTGTAGCGTAGTGTTGGCATAAGTAAAGAAAGACATACACAACGCGGATTCTTTATCCAGTGCATTGATGCGTTCGGCCACAGCAGGGGGGGTGTTTTTAAGCAAATAGATGAGAATATTGGTGTCCAACATGTAAATCATAAAGACTCGCGATCCTGCATAACGGACTGTTGCTGATAATCTCGTTCAAGCTGGCTAACAAAATCGTCATCAAATCCGTTCAGGACAGCCAATAAAGCCATGCCACGATTAATCGGCAACGGATGAATCACCAAATCGCAGTTAGCGTTTTGACTAATTTCAACCTGACTCACATCCAGTCGGAATTCTTGTGGAATACGCACCGCTTGGCTGTTGCCGTTTTTGAAAATGCGTGTGATTAAAGTCGCCATAGACACTTACATCGTTAACATCAGCTTAGTTCGATAAATTGTTCCCCGGAATGTAGTTTTTCAATAATAACGGGTAATAATCTTTCAAACCATTCTAATAAATTTTTACGTCGCGTATTACCAACTCTTACCCAGCAAAGTGAGCAAGGTGCTTGGTCGGCATTATGTAATATAACAAAGTCTTCGTCTTTATCGCACTTTATGCGACACTTAATACAGGATGATCAATGATGTGAGCGGCATATGCTAAAGAGGCAGTGATATCTTCTGGTTCAAGATAGGGATAATCTTCAAGGATTTCTGAAGTACTTGCCCCTGAGGCTAATAAATCAAGTATGTCTTTTACTCTGATTCGCATATTGCGAATACAGGGTCTTCCACCGCACATGAGTGGGTCGATTGTAATTCTGTTTAATGTGTTCATTAGCAGTAAATATTATAAAGATAATTGATTTATCTGGAAGTTTAGCATAATCCTGCCCACACTAACCACACGTACATAAATCGGGTTCATGATAATGTTCGCATGAGGTAAGTGCGCGGGTAAGGGTTAGCGACCTGTTAAGAAAAATCACATACACCGCTAGGTGCATGTGATTCTGTTTTATCTTTGGGCATTAAAAAGGCTATCAATGTCTCTGCTACCATGAAGGATACTTATAACATCAATGTCTTCTTGCGAAGGGCGATAAAAAATTAAATAAGAATCGACTGGAAATTTATACAGCATACAGTACTCTTCTCTCTGAACCCCAAGCCCAGGTGTATTAGCTAATAGCTCACACTTACGCTTTAGCATTGCCATATATTGGGATGCAATACCGGATTTATCTTTGGCAATGAAATCGCGTATTTCTTTTAAATCGTGTAGAGCCAGTGGAGTAAACCTTGCGCTTGTCATAATGAAGGATACTGCTTTAGATGAGACCGTTGAAAGCAGTGTCGCTATCAACTAATAATCCTTGATCGGCTTGCTGAATGCCCGCATTTAAATCGTTTTGCAAAACGTGTAATTTTAACTGTTGATACGCCTTGTATTCACTATCAGACAGTATGACTGCGACAGGGCGCCCCTTTTTCTCAATGGTTACTGGATTACGTTGAGCCATATCGAGTAACGCACCAAAATGTGTTTTAGCTTCAGTTGACGTCATGTTGATCATTGTAGTCATTCCCTAATGGTTAAAATGTTTGTTTTAATTATTATGGCCGTGATGGATAACTAATACAAGAACATTACATTAAAAAAAAATCACCTACACCGTTAGGTGTAGGTGATTTAAAAGTGGGTTGATTAAATAACTATTTTAGAGATGGGTTGACAGAAATCTGTCGTGCCAGCTGATGAAATACTAGCGACCTTAAACTCATACATCTGGCCAGGAATAAGGTTTTGAATTAAACACGTAGTCACTGTACTAATGTCCGCCTCAATCCATTCATTTACTAGACCCGTAGTGCTGACTTTTCTGTACTTTAAGTTACTTGATAAATTTTAAGCTTCTGACAACAAACTTTCATAAGGAATCCTTAATCCATCATGTAGTCGCTTAATCATACGTAGGCTTAATGACCGCTTACGATTTAACACTTCAGATACTCGACCACTAGAGCCTATATATACCTCAAGATCACGTGGGGTAAGACCCTGCTGTTCCATTCGAAACTTAATAGCCTCAATGGGGTCTGCCGAACTAATGGGGTAATATTTATTTTCATAAGCTTCCACTAACGCAACTAAAACCTCCATTTCTTCAGCTTCTGGAGACCCTTCTTCCGCTTGAAATATAGATTCAAGTCGTTGAAAAGTTAATTTAAGGTCCTCTTCGTTACGGATAGGCTTAATATTCATTTACATTCTCCACATCAATCTTGTCATATTGCGCATGAGTACCTACAAACTTTACCCATGCGATACCTGCCCTGTACTGGATTTCAACAACCAACCTGTATTTATTGCCCCCAATATTAAAGACCACTCGATTATTAGCGCAAATACTTGCACTGCCATAATGCGCCTTTACCGCCTGAGGTGATACCCATGTTGCATTTAATGCTTCTTCATACCAACTTTCTAATGGCGCTTTAGAATCAATATATTGAGGTTGCTCCCAAAACTTTTTTAGAGTGTTTTTTGCGATAATACGCATTACCAAACCACCCCTCCCATTTTGGGAAATACTAACACTTGCGCATTATATAAACAATACTAAAACAAAAAATCACATACACCGCTAGATGTATGTGATTAAAAGTGGGTTTATTAAATAACTATTTTAGAGATGGTGGCACTAAAATCGGAAGTGCCTGCTGATGAAATACTGGCAAATCTAAATTCATACTTAGCGCCAGGTATTAAACCA
>CANGLL010000002.1 GCA_947454605.1 Methylococcaceae bacterium
AGCCCCAGTAATAATGCGGTAGCCATATTGATCCAGAGAATTTGCACGGGTGTAATCGGTAGCGTCACGTTGGCAAATACGCCGGCGAGGATAACAAGTCCCTCGCCAAGATTGGTCGGCAAAGTCCAGACAATAAATTTCACTAGATTATCAAAAACTCCTCGACCTTCCTCCACAGCCGCTTCAATGGTGGCGAAATGATCGTCGGTTAGAACCATGGCAGCAGCCTCCTTGGCGACCTCAGTTCCGTTTAGGCCCATAGCTACGCCGATGTCAGCTTGACGCAAGGCTGGTGCGTCGTTAATACCGTCACCGGTCATGGCTACGACGTGTCCGTGAGTTTGTAACGCCCTTACCAGCTGAAGCTTTTGTTCTGGCGCGACACGAGCGAAAATGGCACAATTTTCTACCAGATTCGGATATTCACTTTCTACAATGGATTGCATCTGGGCACCCGTGATGACGCGTTCGGCGTGTTCCATTCCTAATTGCCTAGCAATCGCCTGTGCGGTAATAGGGTGATCACCGGTTATCATTTTGACTTGGATTCCTGCTTTATAACAGGCGGCAATTGAGGCGGCCGCTTCAGGTCTTGGGGGATCAATCATGGCTTGTAATCCCAAAAAAGTTAAGCCGTTGCAAACTTCATCGTGCTTAACGGAATTGTCGCTATGGTCGATACGGGCAAACGCCAAGACTCGCAAGCCTTGCTTAGCCATCTCTTCAAGCTGACCCAGTAACAATGATTTGTTTAGTGCTATGGGTTGCATTTGGCTATCAAAAACATTTTCACAGCGCAGTAATAGACTTTCTAGTGAGCCTTTTAAGTAGATATGGCGCAGATCTTGTGCTTGATTATGATGAAGTGTCGCCATGAACTGATGCTGGGATTCAAAAGGAATGGTATCCAACCGAGGATGGTCTTTACTGATAAGCGTATGGTGCAATCCTGCTTTGTGCGCGGAAACTAATAAGGCTCCTTCAGTAGGATCCCCTTCAATACGCCAGGTATCCGTCTCCGCAATCAAACGGGCATCATTACATAAGAGGCCCGCCTTTAAGCATTCGAGCAGAGCAGGGTATTCTTGGGCAATGATTGCCTGACCTTGATAACGGAATTCTCCAGTGGGATTATAGCCACTACCGGTGACTTTAAACAATTTACCACCCGCATAGATAACTTTTACTGTCATCTGTTTTTGAGTCAGTGTACCGGTTTTGTCTGAGCAAATAACTGTCGTGCTGCCCAAGGTTTCTACTGCAGGTAATTTGCGAATGATGGCATTGCGTTTAGCCATCCGAGATACTCCTATCGCCAGGGTGATGGTCAATGCTGCCGGCAATCCTTCGGGAATTGCGCCAACCGCTAACGCTACGGAGGCCATAAACATTTCTAGTATGGAATGACCGTAACCAATACCCACGGCAAAAGTCAGGGTCGCCATGCCGATGATGATCCACAGCAATAATCGGCTGAATTGACTTATCTTTCGGGTTAACGGTGTTTCCAGATCGGTAGTGCTAGCGATCATACGATTAATAAGACCGATCTCTGTTCGGTCGCCAGTTTCCACAACGATACCCAACCCACTTCCATAGGTCACCAACGTTGACGAATATGCCATGTTGCAACGATCCGCTAATACCGTGTCAATATCCAGCATCGTCAGACGCTTTTCCGCCGACACAGATTCGCCAGTCATTGCCGATTCATCGATTTGCAATTCGCGAATTTGCGTTAATCGCAAGTCAGCAGGGACCTTATCGCCGGATTGCAGTACAACTAGATCACCTGGTACCAGCTCATTGGCTAAAATTTTGTGGCGTTGACCTTCCCGTAATACTGTTGCACTGGCATTTAAGCCCCGACTCAGTGCATCAATAGCTTTTAAGGCATTGGCTTCTTGAACAAACCCTGTCACGGCGTTAATCAGCACTACCCCAAATATCACACTACTATCAACCCATTCTTGCAAAAATGCAGTAACACTAGCGGCAACTAAGAGGATATATACTAATGGTTGATGAAATTGTTCAGATAGTAAGCGTAAGCCACTTTTTCCAGAGCGAAGGCTCAGACAATTAGGGCCATAAAGATCTATACGGCGTTGCACCTCGACATCACTCAAGCCACGATCAACCTCAACATTGAAGCTTTTTGTCAGCGCTGATAAGGGTTGGCTATGCCAATCTGATTTTTGAGTGTTCATTGTTTACTCCAAAACAGCTAAGCTTAAAATGGGATGTATCTGAATTGTTAACACCTATCAAGTCAACTGAGTTGACAGAGTCATCTTATTCATTGATAAAACTAAGCTTTATTATTATTTAGTGTTGGTTGGTATTTTTCAGCATTGTACTAGACTTGCTATCACCATAGTAAAGGAAACCATAGCCATTGAAAGAGTTACAATAAAGCTATCAAAATTTCAGTGTATACTTGTTTTTTTAAATAATAATTACTTATCGAGATGTAAAGGATGTTTGGTTCTAACCCTAAGCAATGGCTTCATCGACTGATTCATCTTAATGAATCACCTTATCGCATTGCAATGGGCTGTTCCTGTGGTATTTTTTGTTCTGCATTGCCTGTTTTCGGTCAAACTTTCATTGCTATCATCTTATCTCGTGCCTTAAAAGCCAGTGTCATCGCTAGCATCCCTTGGACATGGATTTCAAATCCGCTGACGACATTACCTATGTGGTATGGAGGTTACCGGCTGGGTATCTGGATAATGCCGAGTAAACATAAATCATTAACTTATACTGAAATACAAACATTAATACAGGATTTGAACCAAATGGATTTGGTCAAAGGTCTTTCGTTACTGTCCACCGAATTCTGGGAAGCACTTCAGCCACTGTGGCTAGGTACCGTTGTCATGGGGCTAGGAATGGCAGTTACGAGCTTTATCATAATCTATAAAGTACTAGTGCGCCGACGCCAAAAAAGGATGGTTAATCATTAGGTCGGTAGTTCGAGCCCGTCTAGGGAGGGTGACAAATATAAGAAAGTCTTACATGGATGTGTAGGGCTTTATTTTTGTCTAAAATTCGAGGGTTACATCATGCTGTTATCAACTTTTCAATATGTGAGACTGGAATATTAAAAATACCTACTATTTAACTAAAGATTGTTTAGTTAATTATCTCTAAGATGTTGGTTGGTATTGTAAAAATAGAGCTATATAGTTATTGTACAATTTAAGGAATATCACAAAGAATCATGTGCTTAGGGTGTTGAAAAACCCATTATCCCCAGAGTTATCCACAGAATTTGTGTATAACTTTATAACTCATTATGAGTCAGGTTCTTAGGGCCTTTACTTCATTTGATTTGTATCAGTCCAATAGCGCTATTAACCCTTCCACTTCTGCTTTTTCAGATGCAAAACTAGTGACTAATCGAATCAGTACTTCGTTTTTATCAACTAAATCACCTTTGGATCGAGGGGTATTCCACTGATAAAAGACTACTCCTTGTTTCTGAAGCCTATCATTAGTTGCTTTATCAATAATAGCGAATACTTCATTAGCTTCTGCTTTCCATGCTAAGCGCGTATTTTTAGAATTCAAAATGCCAAGTTGAAGATGTTGGGCCATGGCATTAGCTTGACTCGCCATTTGTAACCAAAGATCGTTTTTAAAATAAGCGTCAAATTGGGCGGCTATAAATCGACTTTTAGAAAATAATTGTGCAGCTCGTTTCCTAATAAACGGTAAATCTTTAGCTACTTCTGGGTTCATAAAGACGAGGGCTTCCGCACACCAACAGCCATTTTTAGTAGCACCAAAAGATAAAATATCGACACCCCGTTTCCACGTCATCTCAGCGGGTGTTAAATTTAAAGAAACTAAGGCATTTGCAAAACGAGCCCCATCCATGTGTAAAGGCAAGTCGTAGTCTTTTGCAATATTAGCAATCTGCTCAATTTCATCGATTTTATATAGCGTACCAATTTCTGTGGCTTGTGTTATTGATATAGCCATAGGTTGACCTGCATGCACAAAATTAGGCGGAAATCTTTCGATTTCGGTCTTAAGATGGTTAGCGTCAACTTTGCCGTTGTCTCCATCAACAGGAGCCAGTCGAGCCCCATGAGTAAAAAACTCAGGAGCACCACATTCATCTTCTAGCATGTGAGCTTCTCTATGACAAAAAGACACTCCGCCTGGACGGTTTACAGCCGCTAATGCTAAGGAATTGGCAGCAGTTCCGGTGCTTACGAAGTAAACAGCGACTTCACGTTCAAATATTTCATTAAAACGTAGCTCTATTTTTTTATCGAAATCACTTGCACCATAAGGCGCAGAAAATCCAGAAGAAACTTCAAGCAATCGCTCTGAAATAGCAGGGTGGACTCCTGCCCAATTATCGGAAGCAAAATTCATAATTCAACTGCAACAAGGTTATCATTTTGTTACGGATTACAGTAATTGGATTTTTGAATTATTGCAAGATCAGACACTAAGCAAAAACAATCTTATTCGGCTATTTTTATCAGCCACCCACCTGCACCACTGCAATTGTTTTGTGCAGAAGCATCTATGGCTATTCTCGCATGAGTACCTTTTAATAAATCAGGGAGTGTTCCATTAATTTTAAAGCTACTGCCGGCGTTATGGGGCGTAATTTTGATGCTGGTTGGTAGTCCTTTAACGGTTACTTTTATGCTTTCAGGGTATGTGTTTGCAGATGCTGTAAATGAAAAGACAGAACCTGAAGGCACTTCAGTATTTTCAGCGGGAACAAATTCACTAAACTTTGGTTTCGCACAAGCTTTAGTGCTACTGCTACTACCGCCTCCATAAGCCGATGCGTTGCAGGAAACTAGCATTAGAGTAATGATGCATATGTAATTGGGTTGTTTCATTATTAGGCCTTATCTTTTTTTAAATTCAATTGGCAAGGTACCTGATTTAGTTTGATTGTCAAACTGGATAATTAATAGATTAAGTGGGAGGGTTCGAAAAGTAACAGACTTAAAAAGGTGCAATTCTTTATCGCTCCAATCTTTAAAGACATAGCGGTTTTAGGTAGAAAGTGGGCTATTGATTCAGTTTTAAATTGATAATAGCTGTAAAAAACAGTTGGGATCTTCTCTAAAACCCGTTTCAAATGGAAAAAGCAAAATCCCAAGTGGAATGCCATTTTTACTAAAAAGGTTTTATAAAGCCCCGATTGTCCGACTTTGTTTTCTTTTTGTTCTCTTTTTATTGCGTTATTAAGTAATTCGGATAAAATGACACATTATCAAAAAATAATAAAAAAGGAGATTCAAATGCGTAAAAAAGTACACATGAGAGATCAAGCGGCTAATAAAATTAAAGACATCATGAATGCTTATAAGAAAAAGCCAAGTGAACAATTTAGGTATTTTGTAAAACAGCTGTTTCAGCACTCTGTGGTCGCTTAAGTCGGTTTAAAGGTTATTTTTATAGTTTGATTTATCAGAGTTGCTAGGAGTTTATATCTTAAATTTACCCCAGCGATTAGCTTTTGTTGATCTTGAAACAACCGGGGGTAATCCCTTGGTGGATAGAGTCACTGAAGTTGGCGTGATCTTGGTTAATGAGGTCGGTGTACGGGAGTGGAGCCAATTACTCTATCCTCAAACCCGTATACCGGCTTTTATTGAGCGATTAACAGGTATCACCAATGAGATGGTTTTGGATGCGCCTCGCTTTAAGGACATAGCTCAAGAGTTAAATAGCTTGTTGGAGGGGTATTTGTTTATTGCCCATAATGCGCGGTTTGATTATGGCTTTTTAAAGAATGAATTTAAACGTCTCGATATCGTCTTCAGGCCCAACATCTTATGTAGTGTAAAACTGTCCAGAGCTTTATTTCCAGAACACAAACATCATAATCTTGATGCTTTAATCACCCGACATCAATTAACGGTGTCTGATAGACACAGAGCTTTGGGTGATGCGCAATTAATCTATCAATTTTGGCAAGATATTCATAATCGATTGGATGAAGATCATATTGCTGCCTCCGTTAAGAAGATGGTGGGCCGCCCCAGTATTCCTTCTCACATCGACGATGCTTTAATCCAAGGGTTGCCTGATACACCGGGTGTGTATTTGTTTTACGGTGAAAACAATTTACCTTTGTACGTCGGTAAAAGTACCCATATTAAACAACGTGTTTTATCGCATTTTTCATCCGATCACAGGCGCTCTAAAGAGATGAGTTTATCTCAACAATTACGCCGAATTGATTACATAGAAACCGCCGGTGAAATAGGGGCCTTATTAAAAGAAGCGCAGTTAATTAAAACATTGCAACCCATTCATAATCGACGTTTAAGACGCAGTAATGATCTATGTGCCTGGCAGTTACAACAAAAAAACGACTGCGTTACCCCTGTTCTGAAGTGGGCAGATGATTTGGACTTTGGTGAGCAAGAGAATCTTTATGGTTTGTTTCGTACACAGAAAGATGCTCATAATGCGCTACGTAAATTAGCTCAGGATAGTAATCTGTGTTTAGGTGTGCTGGGCTTGGAGAAAGTATCAAAAGGTAGACCCTGTTTTGCAAGACAGTTGCATAAATGTCAAGGGGCTTGTGTGGGAAAAGAATCGATGTTGTCCCATGCTTTGCGCCTGCAACAGGCCATGACTAAGTTGAAAATTAATCATTGGCCTTTTAACGGTGTAATAGGGCTTAAAGAAGCGGAAGATTTGCATGTGATTGATCATTGGTGTTACTTAGGTACTGTGCAAGCTGAATCAGAGATTCCTGCCTTACTGGACAGTGCTAGAGTCGCTTTTGATAAGGATACCTATATGATTTTAAATAAAGCTTTAAAGTCATCTCCCGAGGTTATCTATCTAAAAAGATCATAACAGTATGGGTGAACTCATCATCTTAGGGTGTCTGCATTATAATGTTGCGCTGTAGAATTTGACGATTTTGCCTTTCACAAATATTAAGAGAACTATTTTATGAGCGATTTTTATAGTCAACAGCATAGGGAGTTGCAAGGGCAACACGATACACATAATTTAGCAGATCGACTTCAGCAAATCATCGTCGAAAACCAGATAAGTGATCAACATCAGCCCTTTATTGAAAGCAGGGATTTCTTTTTCCTGACTACTGTTGACCATCGTGGATACCCTACGTGTTCTTATAAGGGCGGAAATCCCGGCTTCGTTAGAGTTTTAGATCCCCAGACACTTATTTTTCCTAATTATGATGGCAATGGTATGTTTCTCTCCATGGGTAACATCCAAGGTAATCCGAAGATCGGTATGCTGTTCATCGATTTTGAAACGCCTCATCGTATTCGTGTTCATGGAGACGCTTATGTTCAGGCAGACGATCCCCTGTTATCTGAATATCCGGGTGCAGATGGGCTTGTTAGGGTCAAGATCAGTGAAATATTTATTAACTGTCCTCGTTATATCCATCGCATGCAACGTGTTGAATCATCGAAATATGTGCCGCAAGCAGGGCAGGATGCTCCAGGTCCACAATGGAAGCGAATTGACGCCTTACAAGATGTGCTCCCTGGCTATGATCAGGGTATTACAGAAAAGCTGGGTGGTATCATTACGCCGGAAGAATATGGCGCTATGGTGATGAAGGGTGAGGGTTAATTTATGAAAAAATTACTCTTTAACCCATCCCCTTTTACCATGAAAGTGACAAAAGTGAGTGGGTCACCGTTACAGATCGGTGCTTCTGTAATACCAAGAATTGATTAGCCTTTTTACGATTTCTTAGAGACTTAAAGAAAGCATCTTATTATAAAACTAATTGGAGTGATTGTTTTTGACTTATCAGACTTCGCAATCAAATAGGTTGCTTAATATTTTCAGTGGTTCTGTGGGTAACTTAGTCGAATATTTTGATTGGGCTATTTATGCAGCATTTGCGTTGTATTTTGCACCTGCTTTCTTTCCTGACGGTGATCAAACGTCTCAATTACTCAATAATGCAGCAATTTTTGCAGTTGGTTTTATTTTTCGTCCACTAGGAGGTTGGTTTCTAGGTGGCTTGGCCGATAGGAAAGGACGTAAAAGTGCATTACTGTTGTCTGTGAGCTTAATGTGTTTAGGTTCACTGATTATCGCGTGCACACCAGGTTATGCAGCTATTGGGATGTGGGCTCCTGCGTTATTAGTGCTAGCGCGTATTTTGCAAGGGTTTAGTATTGGTGGTGAGTATGGCAGTTCGGCCACTTATTTAAGTGAAATGGCTGGTAGCGAAAGGCGAGGTTATTACTCAAGTTATCAGTATGTTACTATTGTTTTGGGTCAGTTGTTGGCCCTGTTATTGTTAATGATATTGCAAAAGCTAGTATTGAGTAATGAAGAACTCCATCAGTGGGGTTGGAGAATTCCATTTGTCATCGGAGGTTTATTAGCTATTTTTGCAATGGGGTTGCGTAGCAACATGGATGAAACTAAGGCTTTCGTAGATCAACATACTTTTCTAAATCGTAAAGGTAATCTGCGAGAACTACTGAATTACCCTAAGGAATTATTCACCGTAGTTGCCTTAACGGCCGGTGGAACAGTCTCATATTATACGTTTACAGTCTATATGCAAAAGTTCCTAGTTAATACAACTGGCTTTAACAAAGAAGATACCACGGTTATTTGCGCTATCGCTTTGCTGGTTTTTATGTTGATTCAACCTATATACGGTTTGATTTCAGATTTTGTTGGGCGACGTTTAATGCTTATCGTTTTTGGAATAGGAGCGACCTTTTTTACCGTACCTATTTTTTTGCAACTATCTCAACCGCAAAGCATGAGCTCTGCTCTTGCATGGTATATCCTCGCTTTGCTAATTATCTCTGGTTATTCATCGGTAAACGCCATTGTTAAAGCAGAATTATTTCCGGTCCATATTCGTGTTTTAGGTGTGGGTTTGCCTTATGCACTTACTGTCGCCCTATTTGGAGGAACGGCAGAATATTTAGCCTTAAGCATGAAAAGTTTTGGTCATCCAGAATGGTTTCCTTACTATGTTAGTGGGTGTGCTGCTTTATCATTAATGGTTTCTCTAGCCATGAAAGAGCCAAAAGAACATTCCAAAATAGATCTGGTCCGTTATGAAAGGTGATCTGCTTTTGAGCAATTGTATATTTCACGGATGGAATATTAATTTTATTTAAATATGAATTCGGTTTTACTTTTCGGGAATTAATTAATGAGTGTACCAACAGTTGAAGAAGTTGAAGCCGGACAGGCTGTTTATAATAAACATGTTTTGGCGATTTATGATCTTTTAGTATTAGGTTTTTCATGTCAGTTTCTATGGAAGTGTCCGGCAGATAGAATGGCTAAACAATATGATAAATTTGTTAGTAATAATCATTTGGATGTGGGTGTTGGGACGGGTTATTTTTTAGATCGTTGCTATTTTCCATCTGATTATCCAAGAATTGCTTTAATGGATTTAAATAATAATGCATTAATGTATACCTCTGAGAGAATAAGTAGATATAGGCCTGAAATATACTGTCGTAATGTGTTAGAGCCAATTTTTATTTCATCTGAAAAGTTCGATTCAGTGGGTGTTAATTTTCTGTTGCACTGTCTGCCGGGTGATCTATTTATAAAAGGAGTTTTATTTGATCATTTAATGAACTTAATGGCTCCGAATGCAGTTATTTTTGGGTCAACCATATTACAATCGGGGGTTTCGCCTAATCGGTTAGCAAAACGATTAATGAGATTCTATAATGAAAAGGGTGTCTTTTCTAATCAGAACGATAGTGCTGACGCTTTGAAAAAAGAATTGGAGGCAAGATTTACAGCAGTTTCAGTTGAAATAATTGGTTGCGTTGCCTTGTTCTCTGCGCGTAATTATTAGTGTATTTCTAGTTAAATTATTTATATATTCAATGTCTTGGTGTACTAATAAAGCAATGAAATATTATAGATGTATCCGCTAGAAAAGAATCTTGGCTCAGTTGGCCTTGGAAATTAATGAGCATTGAATTAACTTCTTTTAAGCGTGAATATCCCCATTCAACTCCACCTTCAACAAGTTCTAATTCAGTTAAAAAGGGATTTTTAGCCTTTCGGCAACATTGCATTAAATGTCATACCCTTAATGGTGAGGGCGTTAGCATTGGGCCAGAACTGAATTATGCCGTGAGTGTCACTGAATACTGGCAACAAAAATGGTTAAGTCGGTTTATCGCTAATCCGCAAAGTGTGCGAGTGAATAATAAAATGATTCCGTTTTATCGTGATATTGAAAATCAAGAGTAACAAATATCAGATATCATTAAATATTTAAAAGCGATGGCGAGAACTAAACCTTCAAATTTAGAGAAATAGTTTCATAAATGATGCATATTGGTAACACTATAAACGCTGTACAAACGTCTATTATTCCCGTTATTGGTGAATGGACACGAAACACTCCAGGCACATTATCATTGGGACAGGGTATGGTTTCATATCCACCACCATCTTCTGCGCTTAAATATATTCAAGATTTTGGGTTGTTACCTGAACATCACCTATATGGATCTCCTTTAGGATATGAGCCTTTGTTGCAATCGTTAGCAACAAAGTTAAATCATGAGAATGGCATTACCCTAAAATCTGGCAATCGTCTTATGGTAACAGCTGGATCTAATATGGCATTTTTAAATGTCCTTAGGGCTATTACGGATCCCAGTGATGAAATAATTTTGCCCTTGCCGTATTACTTCAATCATGAAATGGCTATTCGAATGCTTAATTGTATTCCGGTGTCAGTTCCGACGGATTCTAATTATCAATTACAGTTGGAAGCATTGCGTGGGGCTATTACTAATAAAACGCGTGCCATTGTTACGGTTTCACCTAACAATCCGACGGGTGCTGTTTATCCAGAAGTTGCATTAAGAGCGGTTAATCAGCTATGTAAAGAACATAATTTGTATCATATTAGTGATGAAGCCTATGAATATTTTACATATGGCTCTGTCAGGCATTTTTCCCCTGCTAGTATTGATGGTTCTGAATCACATACGATTTCATTATTCTCGTTTTCTAAGGCTTATGGATTTGCTAGTTGGCGTGTTGGCTACTTGGTTTTTCCAGAGTCGCTTTTACCAGCATTATTAAAAGTTCAAGACACTAATTTGATTTGTGCGCCTTTAATTACACAATATGCCGCAATGGGTGCCTTAGAAATTGGGCGTGTTTATTGCAGGAATCATGTTCAGCAATTGAATAAAATTCGTGAGCAATTTGAGATTCAAATAAATGCCTTAGATAAAGTCAAGGTTGTATCTACAGACGGTGCCTTTTATTTACTGTTAAAAGTCGATACTCAGTTAAATGATCTTGCTTTAGCAAAAAAGTTAATTAGTGATTATAAAGTTGCAGTGGTTCCGGGGAGTGCTTTTGGATTACACGAGGGTTGTTATCTTCGTGTTTCTTATGGCATGCTTGATGAAGATGCCTGTGTTATCGCGTTAGATCGTTTAATTTCTGGAATTAAATTGCTTAATTTGTAAAATCGGTTAAAACTAATATTTGAGATAGTTTTACCGTATGAAACTGATTGAGTTGATGTTTTAGTGAGTTCAATTCAATTCAATCAACTCTACCTAATTTACCTCGATTAATAGCTTATATAACACGTACTGTATAAACAAGATAGTTGTTTATCAAACTCTTGAATTGAATAGATATATTATGAAAAAAGAATCATCTTCAAACGTTAAAACCATCCTGCTGATTATTGCTTTTATACTGATATGGATCGTTCTACAATCAGTTACGGGTGTCCCGATGAAGATGTAATTATTAGGTTTGGGACTTACAAAGTGCTCATGAAATACTCCAACAACTTTAGGATAAAGATGAAAAGTAATATCGGAAAAATTGATCGGATCATAAGATTAACAATTGCCGTATTTCTTTTAGTCTATGCTTTGTGGCAAGGCAGTTACATTGCTTTTGGTTTTTCGATTTTTACCTTTTATGAAAGTTGGGCTGGGTGGTGTGCTTTGTATCAACTCATTGGAAAGAGTACTTGTCCTCTACCTAAGCAATAAATTGATTTAAATTTGTTAGTCATACATCCGTCGATTATCTGGGCAGACAAAGTTCCCATGTGGGCTTTAGGCGTGTAAAAATTTCTATAGCTTTAAGTTCGCTACTTAAGATTTTCCATCGTGCTAGATCAAACGCATTTCGATGCAAATACGCAACCCAATCTGCTAGTAACACGGCGGCATAAATTTCAGCATCGATAGATTCGCAGATAGACAGGCCTGCACTGTGTAAGTACCCCGTCTCAATGGTTTTCTCATCATAACCCCAGCGATGCAGTGCTATCGCTGCTGTACCGGCATGTAATGTTGTATCTTCAGGTAGACTTAATTCTGCAGCCGAAGCAATAGGATCGAGTGTTGTCGGTAACTCAGAGAATTTAACTTGGCTAAACAAGGCTTGGATGTGTTCGGCGAGTTCTGGTGTATTGGCCGCATGCCAGAAATTAAAGACCACGGTTTGTCGGGGTTGGGTAACCTCGGTAACGCCATGGTAGGAATCTACGTGCAGTGTAAAACCAAAGGCTTTGTTGTATTCAGGATTAACACTAAAAACTACGTCACTCTCCGGCGATGAGAATAACTCAAGGACACCGCCATGTGCGGCTTGCCATTCCTTATTAAGTTGCACAACCAGTCGAGCAATCTCATAGCCCAATAACGGTCGGTCGCTGTGTATACCAATCACCTGTCCTGGGAGCATGCGTTGCGCCGTGACTAAAACACGATTCACCAGTGGCAAACCTGTAATCTCCTTCATTCTGTCTAGCACTTCCGTCTGAAGCGCTGTTGGGACATTTTCACTCACGTCTCGGAGAGAACACCTATAAAAAGCACCGTCTCGATGCTGCCACTCACCGTCTTGTAAAAATAAAGAATCCAGTACAGCACACTGATCCTCAGAAAATGCAGCATCTACATAAAAAAAGGGGAACGGATTATTGTGGTGGTTGGGCTGCGAGAGCAATGGTTAAACTCCTAATGTAGATGATGTGCGTATGTTCTTTTGAATGGTTGTAAGCCAATGGCGCACATCAGTTAGTTTATCAACATTTTATCCGTAGACAGTATTCCAGTGCTATAAAGATTACGAATGTTGCTAACAATTATTTCTTAGCATCACGACGATTTCGATAATCTTTTACGCTTTGAGCAGATATCCATAAAACGCCATTTTCTTTGATGAGTGATCGTGTTTTTAGGCATTTGAGTTACTTTGTTTAGCGCTTGAGATTTATAGGTGGTAGTATAAGAAAAGTGTTTGATATCTATAGCTAAATTTGACATGGTCATTCCTCTGGAGTCATTACAACCAGAAACAATTCCCGGTTGTTGAAGCATACTCTAATGATTGGTGACGACAGATTATGACGCTTAATAAAATAGTTTTATGAATATCGCGTTCATTTCTCTAATCATTCAAGATCAGGATAATTATTATTTAAACAATATTCTAAATACTTTGTAACATGAACACTAAAGCACACGGTATAGTGTGTATGTGTGTTTGTATAGAAATTATGCTTGCCAATGAAAAAAGTTAAGATAATCTGTTGAAATGATAGTGATTAAATGGGATTTAAGATGAATAGTAATCAAAAAAATATACTGGTTTGGGATAATTTAGTTCGTATTTTTCATTGGTCTTTGGTGTCGAGTTTTATAACGGCGTATTTAACCAGTGAGGAAGATAATCCATTACATATTTATGCCGGTTACACCGTATTAGGTTTGATTATTTTTAGAGTTGTTTGGGGATTTATAGGGACTCGATATGCACGGTTTGATAGTTTTTTGGCTTCACCGACAGCCGTTATTATTTATGTAAAAAGCCTTTTCAGTAAAAAGCCTAAGCATTATGTGGGCCATAACCCCGTGGGTGGTTGGATGGTACTGGCGATGCTAATCATGTTATTTATGGTTACCTTTAGTGGTCTTAAGCTCTACGCAATTGAGGAAGGAGAGGGGCCTTTAGCAATTCAAATGCGGTCTATTAATCCAATTGCAACAGTCTATGCGTCAGACGATCCAGAACAATATTTAATAGTAGAGAAAGACGAAGTGGCTGAAGATTACTGGAAAGAGTTCCATGAGCTATCTACCGATCTGATGTTGATTTTGATTGGTTTACATATCGCAGGGGTTGTTATTTCAAGTAAGGCTCATAAAGAAAATTTAGTTAAAGCTATGCTCACGGGCAAAAAGACTATCAATAAGTAAATTATGAGATCTTGACTGATTCGAATGCATTTTTTTAAGCGTATCCGTACACGCTATATTTTACATCGCTATCCTATTAATCATGCGTTATGGGCAAAGGTCTGTGACAGTCTGATCATTTTGCGGGGGATGACAGCGGTTGAAAAAGCACATCTACGTGAGCTAACAACGCTATTTTTACACCAAAAGAAGTTTGTTGGCGTTCAAGATTTTCAACTCACCGACTTTATGTGCGTTGTTATTGGAATTCAAGCCTGCTTACCTGTCCTTAAGTTGGGATTAAATTGTTTATCAGGTTGGGTAGAAGTGATCGTTTACCCGGATGCCTTTAGCGTGAGTAGAAACGTAGTTGATGCTTCGGGTGTTGTGCATCATCAAGAAAGCATACTTATGGGTGAGTCTTGGGCAAGGGGGCCTTTGATATTATCTTGGCATGATGTCGAAAAAGACATGTTAGGCCATCACATCGGATCTAACGTTGTGATTCATGAAATCGCACATAAGTTAGATAGGCTTAATGGCTCTGCTAATGGTTTTCCGCCTTTACATACTGATATGGTCATAAAAGACTGGTCTACGTCTTTAAGCATCGCTTATGAGAATTTATCTAGCCGTATAAATCACCATCACGCCGGCTGCATTAATGCTTATGCTGCGACAAATCCAGCTGAATTTTTTGCTGTGATTAGCGAGTATTTCTTTTGTGCACCTGCCGTTCTAAATATTCATTTCCCCGACATTTATAAACAATTATGCCTGTATTATCGGCAAGATACTTTGTCGAGGCGTTAGAGTAAATAGGGACGAATTGACATTTAAAATTGACAAGGTAGTGCATGTAAATGTTATATTATAACATTGCAAACTTGTGATGCGGTCACTTTCAAGATATGTACACTAAAGCTGAAAATAACCAAATTTCTGTAAACAGTTTAATTCATGACCATAAAAAGTGTGTTACTGAGGCTTTAAGTATCGCAGAACGCTTATGTAGTTTGCGCGGTGTACAACTAACGACTATTCGTTATCAAGTGTTAGAGTTGATTTGGAGTAGTCATAAAGCAGTTAAGGCTTATGAGTTATTAGATCTTATTAAACCATTACAAAATGCAGCTAAACCCCCTACTATTTATCGCGCATTAGATTTTTTACTTGAGCAGGGTTTAATTCATAGAATAGAAAGTCTTAATGCCTTTATCGGTTGTAATTGTTCTGGGCATCAGCATGAATTATTGTTATTAATCTGTAAGCAATGTTATGAAGTTGAAGAACGTCCGGCTTTAAAGGTGATGTCTGCTTTAACGGAAGAGTTTTCGGATGCAAATTTTGTGACGCATAGCCAAGCAATCGAAGCACACGGTCTTTGTGCTAAATGCAATGAACTAAAGAGTTGATAGTCTGCTTTGTTTTATGGACTTAAATTCATTCCTTAAATTGTAATGTTATAACATTATGTATGGGCTTTTATTGAGCGCTACGGTTAAAAAAGAAAAGATGTTTTTTAAATATAAATATTATCAAAGCTTATTAATAATCTTAATAATGCCGCTTGCGACAGCGGCTGAGCCAGAGATTCAAGAGCTAGAAGAAATAACCGTAACGGCACCGGCAGGTCAAAATGACTCCGAATGGGTTACCCCTGTTATCGTATTAAGTGATGAGGAGTTGCGTATAAAAATGGCTCATAGCATTGGTGAGACATTAAAACAAGAGCTCGGTATCACCAGCCAATCCTTTGGCCCAGGTGTTGGGACACCTGTTATTCGTGGTCAAAGTGGTGCACGTGTCAAAGTATTAAACAGTGGCATGAGCAATGGAGATCTCTCTCAATTAAGTCCTGATCATGCTAGTAGTAGTGAACCGATTATGGCCGAGCGCATTGAGATATTGCGTGGACCTGCTACCTTACTTTATGGCAGCGGAGCTATGGGTGGCGTAGTAAATGTTTTAGATAATCGTATTCCATCTGAGCAAATGAAGCGACCGTTTACTGGAGCTTTTGAGCAACGTTATGATACTGCGGTAGCCGAAACGAGTACTGCTTTAAAAGCAGAAGGGGGGCAAGATCACATGGCCTATCATTTAGATGGCTTATTTAGAGATCGTAATAATATGATGATTGGTGGGCAAGCGATTGATGTGTCGGCTGCCGAGTCACTCGATCCAACACTCAAAGTTATTCAAAATAGCCAAGGTTCTGTTCCAAACACTAATGCGCAAACAATGAATGGTTCCGCGGGGTTGTCGTGGGTAGCTGATCCCGGTTTTGCAGGCGTGGCGATTAATCAATTACACAATAATTACGGTATAGCACCTGATGGAAGCGGTGGCGCAAATACTCGTATCGATATTCAACAAAGTAAATATGATTTTAAAAGTGAAGTTAAACAGCTATTTAGTTTAGTGGATGTTTTAAAAAGTGGGTTTGCTTATACCGATTATAATCATGTTGAACTAGATGGTGGTGTGCCGGGTACTGTGTTTACTAATAAAACCTTTGAAGGTCGTTTGGAGCTTAATCATAAGCCCTGGGGCGATCTTAACGGTACGATGGGATTACAAGGCTCTACAAGTAATTTCACCGCTATGGATTTTCAAGGTAATCAAACCATTGTGCCCAATTCTTTAATTAACAGTTATAGCGTCTTTGGCTTTGAATCCTTACAAAAAGACGTTTTGACTTATCAAGTAAGTGCTAGAGTCGAAGCGAACACCATCGATCCTCAAGCCGGTTCAAATTATATTTCACCGAATGGCTTGCCTATCAATAGTAGCTATCAATATTTACCCGTCAGCGCATCCGCTTCAGCGTTGTGGGATATAGATGCACATGACGGCTTATCTTTGGCTTTAACACGCTCACAACGTGCGCCTCAAGTACAAGAGTTGTTGTCACATGGTTTTCATGATGCCACACGGAGCTTTGAATTGGGCGATCCTAATTTGCATATGGAAACGTCTTACAATTTAGATTTGGCTTATAAATTTAAGTCTGATTGGGTGCGTATTGAACTTAATTTATTTAATAATTGGGCTAACAGCTATATTTATCAACGTCGAACAGGGCAGTTTGTTAAACAAGATCCTATAACAGGGATGGCTGATGTTTGTCCTGCAAATATTGCTTGTACAGCTGTGGTACAAAGCCAGCAGGCTGATGCCTTATTTAGAGGCTATGAAAATAAATGGGTGTTTCCGGTCATGGAAAATAACCTGGGTATACTTGATTTAACGTTGTTTAGTGATTACACCCGAGGAACTTTTTTGAATGGGGGAGATGTGCCCCGTATGCCCCCATTGAGATTTGGTTTTCAGTGGGATTATTTATACAAAGAATGGTCAGCTAATGTGCGTTTCACGCGTGCAGAAGCACAGCAAAATCCTGGGCTGAATGATACAACTACTGCGGGTTATTATTTGTTATCTCTAGGGTCTCAATATGAGATCAAGGATTTTCATGGCAGCAAAATTATGCTTTTTACCAAAGCCAATAATTTACTCAATGAAAATATTCGTAATTCAGTTTCTTATTTGCGTAACTTTGCACCCGAACCTGGACGAGGGGTAGAGGTCGGATTTAGGGTGAGTTATTAGTAGAGGATTTGAAATGGTTTTTAGTAATATGATTAAAGCTTAGAATTTTTATAGCAAACTAGTCGTTAAGTTGTGTCTTTCATATATTTGACATACAATCCAAGGATAATCTGGAATCAATTGATTAGAGGCATTTGATGTAATTATAATTATGTCACTGATTTTTAAATTAATTTAATTTGGTAGTTTCATGAAAAAATATTGTTCTATATCTGCTGTTATAGTTGCTTGTATTGGGTTATTGTCAATTGGAATGCATGATGCAGAAGCTAAACGTTTTGGAGGCGGAAGCTCATTTGGTAGTCGACCATCACATAGTTCTGCTTTTTCAGGTTCCTCAGCACCTGCATCAGTGAGTCGTTCTGCAAGTCAACAACAGAACGCGGCGCAAAATCAAATGGCTAGACAGAATGTTTCTCAGCGCGGTGGTTTAATGGGTATGTTGGGTGGTTTAGCGATTGGTGGATTATTAGGTTCGCTACTTTTTGGGGGTGCGTTTGAAAACATTAATTTTATGGATATAGCTATGTTGGTTATGGCTTTTTTAATGTTTAGATACCTCGCTTCTAAAATTAAAACAGCTCAACCACAGGCCTATCAGCGCACTTCTGATAATAGTCACTCTAGAAGTATGGAGACTAATTCAGCCGGTTTTAATACGGACTATTTATTTAATAAGCAGGGGGGGGCAACGGTCAATCAAAATAACCTACCTGTGGGGTTTGATACTAATGGTTTCTTAAGAGGGGCAACTATTGCCTACACCACACTACAAAAAGCATGGGAAGCTAGAGACTTATATGAAATAAGAGGGCTAACGACGGATAAGGTTTTTGCTGAGATTCAAACACAGCTTAAAGCGTCAGATACAGATAATCAAACTGAGATTTTAAATGTTGATGCTAAGTTATTAGAAGTGCGTGACATAGGGTCTGAGCTATCAGCGGTCGTATTGTTTGAAGCGGTTATGCGTGAAGAAATCAATGGGGCAACAGAACACATTAGAGAGGTTTGGCATTTTGTTAAGCCTAAGGCAAGTTCACAAACTAAATGGTTGCTGGATGGTATCCAACAATGTTCAGATTGAACTAAGTCAGTTATATCGATTATAAAAAAATAATGTGTTTTGAGTGGATCGGTTGAGAGTTTAATTTCTCACAACACATCTCTTTAAAAGGAGGTTTTACATGAAAATGTAGGGCCTTTTTTTATATCAAACAAAAGAGTCAATTAACTATTTACTCTTATAGCAAGGTAAGCAATAATGCGACAGTCTTAAATTTAAATAATAATGATTTGCATTTGCATATTTATGAAGCTAGAATTTCTTAACTGAAAAATAGTTGAGATATGTTTATGAAACATTATAAATTGTTAAGAAAAAGTTTAAGCATTATGACAATAAGTGCGGTTAGTTTGTCTGCTATTGCTTTGGATAAGCCTCAATCCATGGAAGATATGTGGAAAATTATTCAATCGCAGCAAAAGCAACTTAATGAAATGCAAGTCCGATTGGAAAAGGCAGAAAGTAAGTCAGTAGTCGTAGGTGTTCAAAATTTAGACAGTAAATCTTCTACTAATCTTTCAAGTAATACTCCCAGTCCTGAGTCACAAGTGGCAAATAATCAGGTGAAAAAATTAGAACGTAAAACGGATGTGCTAAGTCAAGAGGTTGAGAAGCTAAGGACTAATCTAGCGATTCCAGAAGAGAAGCAACTTAAAAGTGCTTATGGTTTAGGTCCAGCGGCTTCTAAGGTTTATCAGGTAGATAAAGGGTTGTCTATCGGTGGATACGGTGAGGGCTTTTATCAAGACATTGTAGGAGACAAGGGCACAGAAAAATCGAAAGCGGATATGGAGCGTATGGTGCTGTATGTCGGTTATAAATTTACCGATAGCATCATTATGAACAGTGAACTTGAGTTTGAACATGGCACTACTGGTGAGGGAGCTGAGTCCAAAGGTGAAGTATCTGCAGAATTTGTTTCGCTAGATTTTTTATTAAATCCTAAAGTGAATGTCCGTACCGGTTTGTTATTAATGCCAATGGGTATGATTAATAGAATGCATGAACCGTTATTTTATTTTGGTAATCATCGACCTGTGGTTGAGCAAACAATCATTCCAAGTACTTGGCGAGAAATGGGTGTGGGGCTATTTGGCGCTATTACACCCAACCTAACATATACAACTTATGTGGTTAATGGTTTAAATGCAAGTGGCTTTAGTTCTTCAGGTATTCGTGAGGGAACAGGTGGTGGTAGTCAAGCTTTAGCCCAAGACCTAGGTTATGTTGCTCGAGTAGATTATACACCTGATGCGTTACCTGGCTTAACAATTGGTGGTTCAGGTTACGTAAGTAATTCAGGTCAAGATTTAACTTATAATGGCCAGAAAGCGGATGTATTAACTCAAATATATGAGTCTCATTTGCAATGGAAATATTATGGCTTAGAGTTTAGAGCCTTAGGGTCGTGGGGTTTCATTAATAATGCAGATTTACTTTCTGCTCAAAATGCTTTCACTAGTAATGGCCAAGGTGTCGTAGGATCACAAAATTATGGTTGGTACACTGAAGCCGGGTATGATGTCTTACCGTTGATGTTTAAAGACACCCCCCAATATTTAGCGCCTTTTGTACGATATGAAAAATTAAATACAATAGCCAAAGCGCCGCTCGGTTATAGTGCTGATCCGACTAAAGATCAGCAAGTCTTTCAGGTGGGGTTGCAGTACAAGCCAATACCTCAAGTGGTTCTTAAGGCTGATTATAGAAACTTTGTTGCAAAACAGGGCAGTTTGCCAGATGATTTTAATTTAGGATTTGGCTTTATTTTTTAAGATTACAAAACGTTTACGGAATTACACGATGAAAATGCTTAAGCTGATGTTATTAAGCTTATCAATATTATTAGGCACTCCCTGTTTTGCGACTATTTATTACAGTAAAAGTGAAGCAATGGAATTGGCCTTTGGTGCGGGGGGTACTATTGAGTCGTTGTCTTTATTTCCTGATGACGCTCAAGTTACAAAAATAGAACAAGAGGCTAAGATAAAATTAGAATCGGGTTTATTCACTTTTTATGTAGGTAAAAATAAAGATAAAATAGTGGGTTACGGAGCAATAGAAACTAGTACAGTAAGAACTAAGCCAGAAACATTGATGATTGTATTAACGCCAGAAGGAGAATTACGTAATGTTTATACATTGGCATTTCATGAACCTAGTGAATATGAACCACCCCAAGCTTGGTATGAAAAGCTTTATAACAAACCGCTAGCTAACATGGACTTTAATAAAGGTATAGATGGTATTAGCGGTGCGACTTTGAGTACACGGACGGCGCTTGCTAGCATTCGTAAAGTGATGATGATTTACCAAATTATGATAAAAAATAAGGATCCTGAATAATGCGTTATTTTGTGACAGGCGAACAGCAGCGTAAAGCGCTACTTAACGCATTGGTGTTGATGTTTTTAGGATATATTGCATTATTATGGTTGAGCAATGCGTTGATGTACTTTTATCATATGGCTTTAACACCTAGCTCTGTTATTGCCTATTATTTGGGTTCAGAAGAGCAGTTTACTCAGCCTAGAAGTTATCAGGGTATGTTAGAAGTTTCTCACTTTCATCTGTTTTCTATGGGAATGTTAATAGTAACGCTAACCCATTTAATGCTGATGACTGATTTTTCAGTACGTTTGAAAATTTGGTTGAGTGCATTAACATATGTTTCAGCGCTTGCTGACGAAGCGGGTGGTTGGCTAGTGCGATTTGTAAATCCCTTGTTTGCCTATTTTAAAATTGCGGCATTTATTACGTTAGAGTTTTCTTTAGCGACCCTAATCGTTGTGGTTATATGGGCGTTGTTAAAAGCTAGGACACAAATAGTAGCTTCGTAGGCTAATTAGACTTTTAACGCAAAAACCTACCGCCACTGATATCAATCAATGCACCATTGATATGAGATGACATATCACTCGCTAGAAACAGAACGGAGCTGGCAACTTCTTCTGCGTAGGTGTTTCTACCTAAAGGTGTTTGTTTACGGTAATTTTCCATCATTTCTTCAGTCGAATGGATTTCATGGTGTTGGGTTTCGACAGTGCCTGGCATGACTGAGTTAGTCCTTACCTGAGGTGCAAGTTCTTTAGCTAAAGTGTGGGTAAATACCATCAATCCACCTTTCGCAGCAGCATAAGCCCCGCCACCATTTGCACCACCAGTTTGCACAGAAAGTGACAAGATATTAACGATTCGACCTGACCCTGTTGCTCGTAACTCTGGAATTGCTCGTTTGGTTAACAAAAACGCACTGGTTAGATTAAGGCCTAATGATTTATTCCAGTTTTCGAGTGTACACTCTTCTATTTTTGCGCGCTTTATAAGGCCACCACCGTTATTGACTAAAATATCTAGTCTGCCAGTTTGACTAACTAGCTTATCAACAATCGCGTTGGCTTCATGTTCTTGAGTCAAATCAGCCGGCAATAACATGCATGAAATACCTTGTGAAACTAATTCATCATAAAGTTGTTCGGCACCCACTTTACTTGAATAATAATGAATACCTACAAAGGCTCCTGCTTGACCCAACGCTGAGGCCACTGCTCTTCCAATTCCAACGCCAGCGCCACTGACTATAGCCACTTTACCATTTAGGTTTAAAGTTTGTTCTGGAATCATATAAACCACCTAATTAACTTAAACGCTTTATTTTTTCTAATACGGCTTTGGCATGTCCTTCATGATTAACGCCATATTCAACGTCTACTAAAATGCCTGTTTTATCAATGATGAAAGTGGAGCGAAAAATGGCCATCATCTTGACGCCATTTTTTTCTCGTTCACGCCATACGCCATAACTTTCACACAAATCACCCTTTGTATCTGCCAGTAAAATGACTTTTAAGCCAAACTTATTAATAAAATCGACATGGCTTTCACAACTGTCTTTACTTACACCGATAACGACGGTATCTAATTGACTAAATTCATCGGTTAAGCGAGTAAACTCATTGGCCTCAATAGTGCAGCCTGGAGTGTCATCTTTGGGATAAAAATATAAAACGACATTTTTTGAGCCCGAAAAGTCAGCCAAATTTACTAATTCATTTGATTGGTTTGGTGTGCTGAACAAAGGTGCAGATTGATTTGTTTCTAACATGACATGTTCCTCATTGATTAAAGGGCGATAGTGTGAAATAGTCTATTTAAAAACAAAGTAAATTGCTAGGTTTTTAATAAAGTTTTATGAAAGAGTAAGGGGTATTGAGTTCATGATGCAGCTATTTTTATTGACCAACAGGCTAAAGTATTTATTCTAAAGACTTTATTTTTGGTTTTTGGTGCACTAGTATAAGATTAATCGGACTCTGATAAAAATTATTAAATTATCATTGAGTAATCGATTATTCCGATACTAGTACTACTAAGTTATGCTATTTACGAGAGCCTGCTTTTTTATCTTCTGTACCTAAAATACGGTTTAACATATGAGTCTGTTGAGATTCTCTATCATCTAGTGTTAAATCAATCATACCTTTTAGGTCTTTAAAGCGTTTCTCTGCTACTTTAAGTTCTTCTGTGGCTTTATTTAAATCGCCAGCTTGTACCGCCTCTCGAGCTTTCTTTAAATCACCATTTGCACGATTGCGGTTACGGTCCACTTTATCATTTGCATTAATTTCTTTACTTAGTTTTAAGGCATCTTTAATATTTTCAATAATGACCTCATCACTTGCTTCTTTACTGTCTGCCGAACCGCCATTAACTCTTGCTTGAATAGCTTTTAACGATTCATTTATTTGAACTAGTGTTGCATCAATACCTTGTGTTGGCGTCATTCTGTTATACATACAGGCCATACCTAAACAGATATCTGCCTTAACCATTGCTGAATCTAAAGAGATGGCCAATGCTGTTGTCATAACAATGTTTTTTATTATCCTCATATAGAATAAACCTCGATGTAGTTATTATATTTATTGTATTTATTGATAGTGTCTGCAAAAACTTAGATATTGAAGCCATGAAAGCGTTGCATGACAACGTGAACTCTAACATGATTCTTCGAAATCGTATAAAAATAACGCTACATGACTAAGGTAAATTGCTTTTATTGAAAATTCTCGTATATATTGAATACTATGAAATCTGCGGGTCTTTAAATTTAATTGGAGGTAATAATCATGAAATTATTAACGTTTTTGGGGGTATTAATATTTGTTTTTTTGTTTATGTCAATTAACTGTACTAAGAGTTGTTCTCCAGCTATGTTTTCTGTGGCATTGTTCCCAATGATATTAATATCAATCTATATTGGTTACCGATTTTTAAAAAAATAGAATTAAAAAGACGACTCGCTTTTTTAAATTAATATCATACCAACAATCCCACGATTAAGTTTCTTTTCTAAAACATTTCATTATTTCATAAGCCTTGTAGATAGTTTTACCGACTAATCAGAATCTTTATACGTTGTTTTTATGAGGTCATTACGTGTTGTGGTATCTGATTTAGGGATAAACATGTATTGTTATTTGCGCTACTTTTAGTAAACTATCAGTTTCATATAAAGACATAATTTATGTCACCTAAAATAATAAAGTGAAATTATGATGATTATTGACTCAAAAGTACGCCCGTTTTTGCACATCCTTATTTTAATTTTTAGTGTTATTGGGCTTGTGGGTTTCTCTGAGACTTCTTTAGCTCATGAGCGTTGGATTTTGACTCCTGAGCAAATTAATTACTGGAATGGTCAATTGCGTCCAGAGCTTTTTTCTCAGTTTTCGGCGCTTAATGTTTCAATGATTTCAGTATTTTTAATTTTTATTGTGGGATGGGTTTGGCTCGGGTTTACGGGAGCTCGTGAACTATTCCCTGATTTACAAGCTAGATTATCTTCTTATGGCGATCATGTTCCACGTATTTTAAGAGTCTGTGTTGCTTGGATTTTATTATCTTCCGCTTTGGGTGCTGAGCCAAGATTTGGTGTGGCCGTTTTTACTACACCTACTTTTTTTGCACCTGATCTTGATTTAAGTCAGTTGGGCCCAGATTGGGCTTGGTTACGTTGGGCTGAAGTCGTTTTGGGCTTTACGATCCTATTTGGTATTTATGTTCGTTTATTTGCCTGTTTATTAATTTTATTAAGTCTGTTGGGTTTTTATCTTTATGGTGAGGCTATATTTGCTTATGCTGGCGCTATTATTGGCGCTGGTATTTATTTAGTTCTACAAGGATCTGGTAGACATTATTTGCCTTTACCCATTCTAGCTCCTTTTCAAGGAATGCAAACTTGGCTTGCGGAGCAACCGCGTCAGCGTGCGCAAGCTATTATGCGAATTTTGACAGGAACCACTCTGTTGTATTTAGGTGTATTTTTTAAAGTGATGCAGCCTAATCTTTCAATTGGCATTATTACGCACTATCAATTACCCATATTGTCGGTGCAGCCAGAGGCTTTTACTTTAGTCATGGCTTTAGTTGAAGTGAGCGCTGGTATTTTGATGATTGCAGGTGTTCTATTAAGACCTTTGTCATTGTTTTTGATTTCAGCATTTTCTATTTTTGCGATGCTGTTACCAGAAACGGTAACCGAACACATTCTTTTTTATGGTGTGGTTTTATCTTGTCTTATTAATTCTGCCGGACATTTGCGACGACCAATCGCTAGAGATAAAGCGGCAAATATAGTCATTCTTGGTGGTGGGCTTTCAGCTCTGCAAGCGGCTATAAAAATTGAGAGGCTCATTGGTCAATACTCTAATGTTAAGATTACTTTATTACATGATCAGGCTAACTTTTTATTTACGCCTTTTTTACCAGAAGTAATCGGTGGAACAGTTCAACCGGGTAACGTGGTTAACCCCTTTAGGCGCATTATTCAACAGACTAATGTTGTAGTAGGACATTTTGAATCTATAGACGAAAAAGCTCAAAAGGTTATAGCAAAACGAAAAAATAACGATATTATCGAGCTTCCCTACGATAGTTTGATTGTAGCACTCAGCCCTAAGTCTAACATGGCTGGTATTTCAGGCATGATGGCTCATTCTTGTATGATTGATTCAGTGGCGGATGCTCTTCGTATAAGGCAACATGTTTTGGATTTGGTTGAAGAAGCCGAGTTTGCAGATGATGAATTTGAGACAATTCGTCTTCTTACTTTCGCTGTGATAGGTTTTGGTGAACAAGCCTCTGCCATAGCGGTAGAAGTGAGTCACATACTTAGATCTGCGGAGTCTTCTTATTCGGTGTTAAGAGATTCTGGGTGGCAAGTACATCTATTTGAAGAACAAGCACAAAGTTGGTCTGATTTTGAAAAGAAGATTACACCCAAAAGGTCTCGGAATCTAAAAAAAGCGGGGGTTATCGAACATTTGCATGATGAGGTTACTAGTGTGACCCAAAGAGACTTATTTTTCTCTAATGGTCAAAGTCAGCCAGTGGGACTTGTCATTAATGCTACGAAGAAAATACCGAGTATTACTTTTAAGGGGTATGGGGAGTTAAATTGGCCATTTGTAATGAGTGATGAGTTAAGTTTAAAGGGATTTGAAAATATTTGGATTACAAAAAATAACTATAATCCGCTTTACCCTCAATTTATTTTCACGAATGACTTGGTTGATTTAGGTTATACCGCTGGTTTTAATGCTTGGGCGAGTTCACAAGGCTTCAAAACTAGACCTTTTAAGAAAAGAACACATTTAATTCAACCTTATAACATGGCTGAATACTCTTTATGTCGTTTGGGTTGGTTTATGATCGGTGGAAAGCCGGCATGGTTTGTTTCACGTTTGATTAATATGTTTTCTGTACCGGGTTTGGAGAGAAATTTACGAATTATTATTGATTGGTTTTTAGTACTTGCGTTCCGAAATGACATTGCTGTTTTAGCCCAAGCTCCTTCTGCGCATCTACAGAGGTCGCATTTTAAAGCAGGAGATAATGTTTTTTGTGCTGGTGATGCTGCTCTGATGGCCTATGCTGTTGATTCAGGGCAATTAAAAGTGCTTCAAGAGGGACGTATAGTTAGAGAGTTAGGGCCGGGTGATTATTTTGGTGAAATTTTGCCTATGCATAATAATCGTCGTGTAGAAACAGTGCGTTGTATGACGGATTGTGAGTTAAAGATTGTGTCTCAAGAAGATCTTAATGCATTAATTAAGAGCGGTTGGTTAATGAGTAAAGCGGTCCGAAATTTAAGACATTATCAATCGGAAGTTAATCGACCTGAGTTTTCATTAGGTTTAAAAAGATTAACCTATGTAAGTAAAGTAAATGCAGTGTTAGATGAAGCAGAAATTATTGAGATCGGTCGTATTTCTAGTATTAACAATAAAAAGAGAGATGTGACTGGTGTTCTTATTTCAGTAAAGGATTATTTTTTCCAGGTTTTGGAAGGTGAAGAGTCCACAGTTGATGCTTTAGTGGAAAAAATTAGTAAAGATCCTCGTCATAATGAAATAACCATATTAAGTTCAGAAATTGGCTGTGAAGAGCGCCTATTTACCGATTGGGGTATGAAAACGGTTGCACTGAGTGAAAGCAATGATCTTATGTTATTGGCCATTGGAATGATGCTACAGAATATAGCGCAATCCTATAGCACAGTGGGCCGTTATACTCAGCCTGTATTGCTTAAATATTTAATGGAAGGCATAAATCCTTTAACTATTCCCATTAAAAGTTCAGAAAAAATTGTTGTTTCTGGGAGTATGACTGATTTTTCAGCATTATCTCAAGAATTCACTCTGGAGGAAGTCATTAACGTTTTGAATAGTTATTTGGAAATATGTTCGACATCATTTATTGAACACGGTGGCCAAGTGGCAAAATATTCAAATGGATGCGTTATTGCTCATTTTTTGCCAGATCAAGTAGATATGGCAATTGCTGCTTGTATTGACACTTTTAGAAAAATTAAGTCTTTAAATAAAAATAGCCCTATCTACAATGCTATTACTTTTGGGTTTGGCTTAGCCTCTGCTACTATGATTGAAGGTAATATAGGATCTTCTATAAAAATGGATTATACCGTGTTAGGTGAAGCCGTCGATCAGGCGGTAAATTTAGGCTTACTTGCTAGAGATTTAAAAATGCCTATTGCAATTAGTCAATCTATTCAATTTCTGGCTGATAAATCTTGGAATTTTCAAGAGGTTGGGCCTATTTATTTTAAGTATAGTAATGATTCTACTAAAATTTACGGCCTTGTAAGTGTCAGTGAAAGTTGACTAAAAGATGATCGCTGATACACATAGTTAGCATAAGTAAAGAAAAATTTATGATAAATATTGCTTCGATAATTTATCGTTCCGGATTGATAAGTCCAATTAACCCCTTTAATAATTATGAATAAAAAACCGTTATTGATTTTGCTTGGTGCAGTCGTTGTTTTTCTGCCTCTTTCTAATTTATTAGGTTTGTCCGGAGAGAATGAATCGATAGGTGTTGTTTCAGGCAGTACGCCAAATTTTTCTAAAGTTTCAGAAGTTTTTCAGAATAAATGTGTGGATTGTCACTCACCCGGCATGACCCGTATGCCTATCTATGCAAATTTACCCATTGCAAAGCAATTAATGGAAAAAGATATCAGTAATGCTTCTGCTAGGTTGATTTTGAGTAAGTCACTTTATAGTGGTGAAGAAAAGTTTACAGCGTTAGATTTAGGAAGATTAGAAGCGGTGTTACTAAATAATAGTATGCCACCACATTTATATCTTTCAATGCATTGGACTGCCAAATTAACTGAAGATGAGAAACAGACTATTCTTGCTTGGATTTCGGAAGAAAGATCTAAATTAACATGGAGTATTGATTCCAGTAAAGATTTAAAAGGTGAACCAATACAACCCTTGCCCTTAAAAGTGGCTGTTGATGATAAAAAAATAGCGTTAGGCCAAAAGCTTTTTCACGATACATCTTTATCTGGCGACAATACATTGAGTTGTGCTTCTTGCCATGATTTAACTAAAGGGGGTACTGATCAAGCTAAAGTAGCGACAGGTATAAAAGGTCAGCAAGGACCTATTAATTCACCTACTGTTTTTAATGCAATGTATAACGTTGCTCAGTTTTGGGATGGTCGAGCTAAAGATCTACAAGCGCAAGCTGCAGGACCAGTTGCCAATCCTGGGGAAATGGGAGAGCAATGGGATAATGTAATTGCAAAGCTCAAGCAGATTCCTGAATATCAAAATGCTTTTCAAAAAATTTATGAACAGCAAGGCTTAACTAAAGAAACAGTCACTGATGCGATTGCTGGTTTTGAACAATCATTAGTGACACCTGATTCTCGTTTTGATAAATACTTGCGAGGCGATAAGGGTATTTTAACGGCTGATGAAAAGTCGGGTTATGAGTTATTTAAGCTAAATTGTGCTTCCTGTCATAATGGGCCTGCAGTGGGTGGGTTAAGTTTTGAAAAAATGGGCGTTAAACAGGATTATTTCAAACTTCGTGGTGGACAGCTTACTGAGGCAGATAATGGCCGTTTCAATGTAACAAAAGAAGAAAAAGATAGGCACTTCTTTAAAGTGCCCGTATTAAGGAATGTTGAAATAACGTATCCGTATTTCCATGATGGCTCAGTTAATAATTTAAACGATGCTGTCAGAATTATGGGACAAGTTCAGCGAAACAAAAACTTTAATGACACTGAAATTAATAACATTGTTAGTTTCTTAAAAACGTTAACAGGTACTTATAGTGGTAAGTCTCTAAAACAATAGATTTAATAAGAATAAAGAAGCCTTGCATGAGAATGTAAGGCTTTTTTTATGCCTACCGTTACTCTACAGTTATTAGCTGATGAAATATATTCCACTACTCTTTGTGCTGATCCTAGCAATATTTGGCCTTAGTGTTGAGTTAAATCCTAATGCTCAGTCATGGCAATTGTTAGTTGGATTTCATTTAGCCGAATTGGCCGCATTGACTGAATTATCTTTGCGAAACTTAAAGCAATTATCGACAACAAAACGTTATTGGTTTATTGGATTGCAATTATTGGCATTTAGAATTGCTTACTTCCCTATAGTGGTATTTTCAGCTACGGTTTCTTGTTATACAGAGTTAGTGTTACAAAAATTGGGTATTGATTTACCCATTCAGGTTTTTCCCGAGTTGTTTTTGAGTGGTGCAGTGTTTTTTGCAGCAATTAGTTGGGTATTATTTTGGGCGCTGAAAGAACGTTTGGCATTATTTGGCTTAATCGCAATTTTAGGGTTGCCTGCTATATTGATTTCTTTTGCCGATAGACAAGATATAACGCTATTACCTGACAATAATTGGGCAGATATTCAATTACCCAAAGTCAGTTTGCCACAAGCTAATCCTTATGGCGTTGCGCTAACTGCGAATAATAGTTTGGGTCAAAAGATGATTGGCTTATCTGGATTTTTACTTTATGAGTATATTCCTAATTCACCTTGGGCTCAGGCAGTGCAGGGGACATTGGAGCAGGCTTATTTAAAAAATCCGAACGGTAACGCTCATGATCAATTAACGTATCATTATGCGGCTTTTTTAGCCGCTCATCGAGCGGTTTATAAATGAAAAAATTAAGAATATTAAAAAGATTCTAGTGGCATTTACGTAGTTGATATTAAGCTAAACTCTTTTCAATTCATTTAAACTGCTTTTGCAAAGTGATTAGTAAATCGACTACTTGTTTCTGAGCTATGTTATCGCCGATGAGGTGTTTTAATGAACTGCCAAAACCGCTGACTTGATCTGTAAAATTTCGATTTGTATAAAAAATCAGTGCGCCATTTTTATAGGGTAAACACATAATTGTCAGTTGGTTAGCATTAAAAGAGTGACCTGCGTAAAATTGTCTGGCAATAATCAACTCACCATTTGAATTCCCATATATAAAACGATGGGTAAGAATAGCGGCAGGTCGGTCTTGTACAAAGCGATAACTCCAGGTGTATGATTCCTCAACACCCACAGGTAATGTAATATTGGGATAATTACGCCATGCATTAAATATATCCGGAAAATAGTCACTACCGAGGTCGTTTGCTTGTGAGGCAATTTTTAAATCAGCACTTGGGTTTATAATGGTTTTATTACCTCTATCATAGGGTGCAATGCCTTTTAAACCACTTTTACGATAAGATTGCCAGCGTTGCCATAAAATTTGTCTATAAATTTCAGACGCTTTGTCAGTTTGTTTAGAAGCATTCGAGCGAATTAAATTAAATTCTTGTGTTGATAAGTTAAATTGATTACCTGGTGTCACATTTAAAAATTCTTTTGCTTCACTATTTCCAGAAGCAATACTAAAGTTGTTTAAAATACTGGAATTTGCTTGTGTAGGTATTAGACCCCAAGAGATTGTTAGTGGGTCGAGTGAAGCTAAGCCATCTTTTTTAATCAACAGACTGATTTGAGCGGGTGTTGTTAAAACATAAATAATAACACCTGCCGTGAGTTCAGTCTCACCGCTATTATCTACATCGAATAAAACAACTTCTCCTTGATTTAAATAGTTGATGTCTTTTTGACTAATTCTGAGTTGATTTAGTAATGCTTGAGGGCTTGGTATTTCAGCTAATGTAATGGAGGGCATTAAATTGATTAATAGACATAAAATCCATGTCAGTTTGGATTTTAGTCCAGTTAAATTATTATGAATGAACATGACTATGAAATTATGAGGTTTAATTTGAACTATTTGTAAGCATTAACGTCTTATCATTTATGTGGGCACAGCTAGTCTGAAATCAGCCTATTAAGCTTAATAAAAAGTTGTTTTTCCCCGTCATACGACTAGTAGAAAAGGAATATTAATGCCCCTTAAGCTCATTTTTGCCAGTGCTTTTATCTCATTAGCATTGGGTTGTAGTACATTAGGACAACTCAACCCAAGTACAACCTTAGCAAATGATTCTGTTGATATGATAACAGATGATTTAGCGGGTCCCGGTCCAAAAGCAGTAACATCCACCCGTATGAATATTATTCATCAAGGGGAAAGTATTTCTGTCACTTTATATCAGCCTAATTATGCAGTTAAAACGGCACCTGCAATTGTATTTTTGCCGGGTAGAATGGCTACCGATGATCAATATGAAAGCTATGCACGAGCCTTGGCTTCAAGAGGTTTTATTGTAGCAGTGCATGGTTGGTACTCATTATTTACATCAGATGTAGAGTTAGCTCATGATGCTGAGGTTATGGCTGATTGGTTAATTAGTACTTATGCTGTTGATGCAAAAAAGATTGGAATAGCAGGGCATTCAATGGGCGGTAAAGATGCTGTGTTAGCTGCAAGTCAGTCAGGTTTATTTAATAGTGTTGTAGCAATTGATCCTGACGATAATGGTAGTGTATCAGTTGTGCGTGGATATGTTGCTTCACTACGTGCACCTTTATTGTTAATTGGTGCTGAAGTAGCCTGGCAAGCAGCGAGTGTTTGCGCGCCTAAAGAAAATAATTACCAACGATTTTATGAGCAAGCTCCCTCAGGAACAGTAGAGCTAACATTAAAAGGAGCTGATCATGTGCAGATGCTTGATGATCCAGAACGTTTTGGTTATGGAATTTGTCGATGTGGAACAGCTGATACTAAACAAGTAAGAATTACGGCTAGGCGCGCAACAGTAGGTTTTTTTGTACAACATTTGATGAATGGTGCAGTTCTCGTAAGTCCACATCCACGTGATGGCCAAATTCGAGTAGCTCAAAATAATTAGTTGGAACTTTTTTAATCACTGTATAGTGAATTTATAATGGCTTTGATAGTTTTATAACTTAAATTCTTCTGCGGGAATATTAAATAAGATCCTTCGCGACGAGGTTGAAATTTATCCCAGAAAGTTTCGTGTCCACCTAACTTAAAGAAATATTTTGATCCGTTGTAAATAGCTTGGGTAATAATAGTTAAAAACCCATTAAGTCCCGTAATTTTACCAAGCTGATTTCTAGGCACGGGGCCAATAGTTACAGAAGTACACCCCTCAATTTCTAATGCATTTAAAGCTGATATAACAAGTAACTCTGAAAGCCCATTAGGGCTGTCTTCTGTAATCATTACATTATTTAACAACCAACTCTTATCTTGTTTGAGTTCATTAAGGATGAGATTGCCAATAATTTTTCCATCTAGTTCTGCGTAAAACCAACGTTTACCATTTCTATCATTGAATGGAGTGGGTTGGCATAAGTGAATTTGTGGACCTTTTCTAGCGCCTTGCCATGAAGTAAGAATCTCAGTAATAGAGTTTTCAATATCTAGGTTAAAGTCAATATACTCTTTTACTATCACACCTTTATGTAAACAATTATGCACTTTTTTTCGTAATGGTTTGAATTGGGCACCTTTGTGACTGTATGGATTGTTACAAGGATTTAGAAAAAGCGTAGTACCAAATTCAATTAAGACAGGTGATAAATACTCTTGGGCCCACAGGGAAAACTCTTCAGAAGCGATAATAAAAATTATGTCTAGTGCCTGAGTAGAACAAAATTGTTGAAAAGAAAAGGCGAGCTCGCCTTTTTGTTCTGGAGCGGTAACGGGATCACCTAATACAACAGCAATATTACCTACTAAACGATAACCAATTAGTCCAGGAATAGATGCGTCGGTATAAAGTAAACAGTTATCATCTAATATACCGCCAGTGCTAACACTTCCCCATTTTCTGAGAATTGATACTAGATTGTGTCGCTCAATGTGATGAAGTTTGTTTGGAATGGACATGATGAAAAAATTTGGGCAGAAATAAATACAGATAAGAATAGCAGAATAATTTGCAATATAGAGCTCAAATGCATTATGTTTTCTTTTTGTTCTCTTTTATCTTGCATTTTAAAAATATCTTGTTAAGATAAGCACAAGTTAATTAAATAGTCGCCGTGGAAGAAATGAATGTATTAACAAGACGACAAAGAGAAATCTACAATTATCTACTTGATAATGCAGATAGTTTTAATTGTCCACCAAGTTTAGAAGAGCTTTGTATGCGTTTAGGGGTGGCTTCAAGAGGGTCACTGTATAAACACATTATGGCTCTAATTAATGCAGGGTTAGTTGAGCCGTTTACAGGTAATAAACAAGCAGGTATTAGATTAGTTAGTGAGACTTTTGATGATGAAGTAGGGTCAGAAGGATTGCCATATGTGGGTGCAATTGCAGCGGGTAAACCCATTGAAGCGCTAGAAACACTTTCTTATATGAATGTGCCAGATGCATTAAAAACAAATAACCCCTGTTATGTATTACAAGTGAAAGGGGAGTCAATGATTGATGCCGGAATCTATGATGGTGATTGGGTAGTGATTGAGCAACGTGATTACGCAAAAAATGGTGAAATAGTTGTAGCACTTATAGAAAACTCAGAAGCTACACTTAAATATATTGAACAAACACCAGAAAAGATTTTGTTATTACCGGCTAATACAAGTATGAGCGCTTTTACCTATTATCCTGATCAAGTTCAAATTCAAGGTGTATTAGTAGGTCAAATGAGAAGTTATAGATAACAGACAATTAAATTTATATAAGTAGGAGAATTGCCATGCAACATAAAATTCATATGCACGATCAAGTTAACAATAAAGTGAATGAAATCATGAAACATTACAAGAAAAGACCTGTTGAACAAATAGTATATGTGCTAAAAAATATTATGAGACATCCATCAACAATTTAAGTTTTATAATTAAATTGGTTATACTCATAACGTATTAAAGTGGAACATAGTAGTTCGGATACGTAGTGGGTATAACCTCATATGATTATTAATACTGAGAAGTGAATATACTACTCGCAGTATGGTGTTCATGATATTATGTAACCCAAGGTTAGATTAAATACATTTTTATTGTGGACATAGCTATTTCAACGAAATAGTCACATAAATCAATTGCTTGATCAGCAAGCGTTCAATTAGTTCATTATTCCCTGCTAGTTTTTAGTTATATTGCTTGTTTACCTCCCTTAAGTCTTTGTATATTAGATAGTTAAATTACGTTGTAAATTTAGCTATTGATTCAATATACGGCTAATCATTAATTAAAGAGAAATATACTATGCCATTTACTAAGCTCGGCTTATCCGATCCTTTATTACGTGCAATTGCGGAGGCGGGTTATACAAGCCCTTCACCGATACAGCAACAAGCGATTCCTGCTGTTTTACAAGGGCATGATTTACTAGCAGCTGCACAAACAGGTACAGGAAAGACCGCTGGTTTTGCTTTGCCTTTATTACATCGATTATCTCAACATCACTTTTCATCTAATCGTCCTGTTAGGGTCTTAATTTTAACGCCAACTCGTGAATTAGCAGCTCAAGTTGGTGAGTCTGTTAGTCAGTATGGGGCCCATTTGCAGCCAAGGTTAAAAACGGAAATCGTTTTTGGCGGAGTAAAAATTAATCCCCAAATGATGCGATTGAGAGGAGGTGTAGACGTTTTAGTTGCTACGCCAGGACGTTTATTAGATTTAGTAAATCAAAATGCAGTTAAGTTAGATAAAGTCGAAAGCTTGGTATTAGATGAAGCAGATCGTATGTTGGATATGGGGTTTATTCGAGATATTAAAAAGATTATTGCCTATTTACCAAAAAAACGTCAAAACCTCTTATTTTCTGCCACATTTTCAGAAGAAATTCGTAAGTTAACAACTGGCTTATTGATTAATCCTGTGAAAATTGAAGTTGCTCCCAGAAATACTGCTGCCGAGAAAGTTGAGCAAATTGCGTATTTATGTAATAAATCACAAAAAGCTGAATTGTTATGTCATTTAATTAAAACAGAGCAATGGCAACAAGTCTTAGTTTTTACAAGTACTAAGCACGGTGCGAATAGACTTACAGAAAAATTAAATAAAATTGATATTAAAGCGGCTGCAATTCATGGAAATAAAAGTCAGGGTGCCAGAACGAGCGCTTTAGCTGGATTTAAAGCAGGTCAGATCAGAGTATTAGTGGCTACTGACGTTGCGGCAAGAGGAATTGATATTGCGTTATTACCTTGCGTTATTAATTATGAATTACCAAGATCATCTGCTGATTATGTTCACAGGATTGGACGTACAGGCAGAGCAGGGGAAGAGGGTAAAGCAATTTCATTAGTGTCACATGATGAAATTGGAGCATTGAAGCAAGTAGAGAAATTGATTGGTTCTGCGATTTACCGTGAGCAAGTGTTAGGTTTTGAGGCGTCTGCAGTTGCTCCACCACTTCCACCTGAAGAAACTAGGCCACCAAGACAGCTAAGAAATAACAAAATGAATGCCAAGCAACCAGCAAAGTTTCAGGGTAATGCCAAAACTAGTAGTGCTAAGAGTTCAGGAAGTCGTAGGAGTGAATCTGTTAAATAGTTATTTCTGGTATCATACGACCCTATAAATCGATAATTCGTCGACACTTAATAAAAATAAGAGTACTAGTGAATACCGTAGAATTTTCATCCTTACCTTTAAAGCCAGCCTTACTTGAAAATATTGAATCTCTAGGTTACAGTCATTTAACACCTATACAAGCCGAAACCCTTCCACATATATTAGAAGGTAAAGATGTTATAGCTCAGGCAAAAACCGGCAGTGGTAAAACTGCTGCTTTCGGTATTGGTTTGTTATCGAGGTTAGATTTTAGTAGCTTTAGAGTTCAGGCTTTGGTGTTATGTCCGACTCGCGAATTGGCAGATCAAGTCTGTAAAGAGATTCGTACTTTGGCGCGTTTTACTCAGAATATTAAAGTACTGTCTCTTTGCGGAGGAGTCCCCTTTGGACCGCAATTAGGTTCATTGGAACATGGTGTACATGTTGTTGTTGGGACGCCTGGGCGTATACAAGAACACTTGCGAAAACGTAGTTTGCGTTTAAGTAACTTAAAAACATTGGTGCTTGACGAAGCAGATCGTATGTTGGATATGGGATTTGAAGAAGTGATAACTGATGTTATTTCTTATGCCCCTACCCACAGACAAACTTTATTATTCTCTGCAACTTATACTGATCCCATCCGAGAAATTAGTCAGAAATTTCAATATCAACCGCTCTCTGTGAGCATTGATAGTCGTCATCATGAAAGTGTTATTGAACAGCGCTTTTATCAAGTTGAAAAATTGAAAAGAATTAACGCTCTTGGTTATCTATTGGCCTATCACAGGCCAGAATCAACGGTTGTCTTTTGTAATACGCGCAGGGAATGTCAGGATATTACCAGTGTATTATCAGATTGTGGCTTTTCAGTGCAAACTTTACATGGTGATTTAGAGCAAAAACATCGAGATCAAGTTTTAGTTAGGTTCGCTAATAATAGTTGTTCTATTTTAGTTGCCACAGATGTTGCTGCTCGGGGCTTGGATATTAAAGAGTTGCAAGCTGTCATTAATTATGATTTACCCTGGGATCCTGAGGTTTATGTTCACAGAATTGGACGAACTGGAAGAGCGGGTAAAAAAGGCTTAGCTTTAAGTTTATGTACCGAACAAGAGCTTAATAGAGTTAAAGCAATCGAAGATTATCAGAATACGACAGCTAAATGGGATGAGGTTGCACCATTTCAATTGACATATGAACAACGTTTTGAGCCCCCTATGGCAACATTGTGGATAGATGGTGGTCGTAAGGATAAGGTCCGACCTGGAGATATTTTAGGCGCATTAACTGGGGCAGGGGGTATTACAGGTACTGAGGTTGGAAAAATTGATATATTCGATGCTCATTCTTATGTAGCTATTAAACAAGGGAGTGTTGATAAAGCCTTATTTTGTTTAAAGAATGGAAAAATAAAGGGGCGTAGTTTTATGGTTCGTAAATCCCAGTGGTGAATCATATATCTGATAACGCATTAGATTTAGTTTAGTTCACGGTGTCTTACAATTGTATTAACGGCTGGACTTTTAAAGTGAGCCATTAATAAATCGACCAAATACACAGATCGATGTTGTCCGCCAGTGCATCCAATAGCAATTGTTAAGTAGCTGCGGCCTTCTGCTTCAAATCTTGGAATCCAGCGTTCAAGAAAATTAATTACATCATTTAAAAACTCATTCACCAGTGGTTCTGATTTAAGAAACTCGGTAACGGGTCGGTCTCTGCCAGTGAATGGCCTTAATTCAGGCACCCAATATGGGTTTGGTAAGCTTCTAGCATCAAAAACAAAGTCAGCATCTAATGGGACTCCGTGTTTGAATCCAAAAGATTGAAATTGTAAGGAAATATGTTTAACGTCACGCTCACCAATTTGATCTTTTATAAGGTCGCGCAATTGATGATAGTGAGTTCGGCTAGTATCAATGATTACATTTGCGTGGCGTGCTATCGGTGTAAGCATTTCCCGTTCAATCTTCAGCGCTTCCTTTAGAGGAATGTTGTCATCGGTTAGGGGATGTCTTCGTCTAGTTTCGCTGTAACGCTTTAATAGGGTTGCTTCTTCAGCTTGAATGAAAATAATTTCATAATCAATACCTTTTTCTTTAATCAGTTTTAAGCTATCTGAAAAGTTAGCCAGACTTTCATACTGATTGCGAGCATCTATACCAATAGCTGTTTTTGCATAGGCCTTTTGATTAGCCGACATGACATGATTGATGAAGTCCTGTAATAAAGATAATGGGAGATTATCTATACAGTAGTAACCACAATCTTCTAGAGTATCTAAAGCAATGCTTTTTCCTGAACCCGATAAGGCACTGACTAGGAGTAATTTCATAAGCTATGGATTCAGGGTAGTGGTATATAAGGTAGGTGCAAGGTTGTTTCGATTATACCTTGCACGTATTACCGTAATATTATCTGTGTTGGCCTGTCTTTTCTTTATGTTTGATTATTTGACGGTCTAATTTATCAACTAAATGATCAATTGCGACATACATGTCTTCTTGATGGTCTTCAGCAAAGATATTTGCTCCACTTAAATGTAAAGTTGCTTCTGCTTTTTGAGTTAATTTTTCTACACTTAAAATAACGTGTACATCAGTAACATTATCGAAATGACGAGCTAGTTTTTCAAATTTTGCATCTATATGTGATTGTAAAGATTCTGTGATTTCAAGATGGTGACCTGTTACTAATATTCTCATGGATTTAAACTCCTTTTGTTGTGAAATTTGCTTTTAGTTTTTATAGGGTGTTACAAAATACGTTTTCGTTGGCTGGATGATGAAATTAACATTGCCTCTCTATATTTTGCAATGGTTCTCCTAGCAACGTTAATGCCTTTTGCTTGTAAAAATTCAGCTATTTTACTGTCGCTTAAAGGCCTTTCTTGATTTTCATTGTCTATAAGTTCTTTGATAATAGACCTTATGGCTGTAGATGAGCATTCTCCTCCATCTTTAGTTGAAACATGGCTTGAGAAAAAATATTTGAATTCAATTATACCATTAGGCGTATGCATATATTTATGCGTCGTAACTCTTGAAATAGTTGATTCATGTAATTTAAGCTCCTCTGCAATGTCTCGAAGTACCATTGGTTTCATTGCAATTGAACCATGATCCAGAAAGCCAGTTTGTTTCTCTATGATACTTCTAGCTACACGCAATAAGGTGTCATTTCTATTGTGTAAGTTTTTAATAAACCACTTTGCTTCTTGTAAGTGATCTTTCATAAAAACATTGTCTTTACTGTTATCTGCACGTTTAATCAAATTTGAATAAAAAGGATTAATACGAAGTTTAGGGGCAATGTCTGGATTTAAATTTACTTGCCACTGATTGTTCCTTTTGCTTACGTATACATCAGGAATAACATATTCAGACTCGGATTCTTGTATTTTTGCACCTGGTTTTGGGTCTAGTGTTCTTATTAAAGCCACTATTTTAGTCAGTTGCTGTTCTGTAACATCTAGCTTTTTTAAAAGCTTAGCTTGTTCTTGGCTCGCTAGTAACTTAAGGTGCTGAGTGACTACAATAAGAGCTTCTTCTTTATAGGGAGTTGAAGGAGGTAGTTGAAGTAACTGTAAGCGTAAACAATCAGCTAAATCAATAGCTGCAATTCCTGTTGGATCAAACTGCTGAACTCTATGAAGTACCGCATTTACTTCATCAAAGTCTAAATCATCAAATTGATTTTTGAGCCCTTCATAGATGTCTTCAGGGCTAGTAATTAAATAACCATCCTCATTTGTTGAATCTATAATGGCAATAGCAATAGCGTGGTCACGCTCAGAAAAATGCGTTAACTCCATTTGCCAGAGAAGGTGCTCTTGCAAAGAGGGGGCATTAGTTCGTTGAGTTTCAAACTCTATTGGTTCAATACTAGATGATCCAGAGGTAGATGAGTTCTCATAAATGTCGTCCCAAGAGTAATCGGTAGGTAGTTCATCTGGAATATCGGTTTGTGAACCCTCACTCGTAAAGCTGTCAACGTTTTCGGATTTATGATCAGGGATGCTAGAAAATTCGTCACTAGAATGATTTTCGTCTTCATTAATTTCTAGCATGATGTTTGATTCCAGTACTTGCTGGATTTCTTGCTGTAGATCTAATGTTGACATTTGCAACAGTTTTATTGCCTGTTGCAATTGAGGTGTCATGGTTAGTTGTTGGCCTAGCCTAAGATTTAACGACTGTTTCATAAGGTCTAAATTGTGTAGATTAACTCTATATTTATGAGTTTAATTTAAAGACTAAAGTTCTTTCCTAAGTAGACTTCACGGACTTCTTCATTTGCAACAATTGCATCAGCAGGGCCTTCTGCAATGACTTTACCATTATTAAGTATATAAGCACGATTACATATCCCTAATGTTTCTCTGACATTATGTTCCGTAATTAATACACCAATACCTCGGTCTTTAAGGTGTTCTATAATTTTTTTTATGTCATCAACAGAGATTGGATCAACGCCAGCAAACGGCTCATCGAGTAAAATAAATTGTGGATCTGTGGCTAATGCTCTAGCAATTTCAACTCTTCGACGCTCACCACCTGACAGACCTACGGCAATTTGATTGCGTAAATGGTCTATATTAAATTCGCTTAATAGCTTGTCTATAGTTATTTCGATTTCTTTTGAGCTTAAATTACCGCGTATTTCAAGAACTGCACGTATATTGTCTGCAACATTGAGTTTACGAAATACTGAGGGTTCTTGAGGTAAATAACCAATGCCGTTGATGGCTCTCACATGCATAGGGGCATGGGTGATATCTTTTGAATCTAAAGTTATTTGTCCTTCATCTGCTTTAATTAATCCTACCATCATGTAGAAGCTAGTGGTTTTTCCTGCGCCATTAGGTCCTAGCAAACCGACAACTTCATTACTATTTACATAAAATGAAACGCCATCAACCACATTGCGTTTGTTATAGGTCTTTATTAGATTATGAGCAGCGAGTGTGGCCATTTTATATAAAGTAAAATTAAAGTTAGCACGATGGTAGGTTAAGTCGATCTATTTCGTTGTAGCGGCTTTGGGTTTTACAATAACGTGTACCCGTTTAGCATCAGATGTTTTTTCGCCCGCATTAACTAATGAAGTCTTTATATCATATTGAATATAATCACTTGAGTACGTTGTATTTCCTTGCCAAACAGTTGCTTGATTAATAAGAATTAATAAGTTTTTCTTGGGGTAGTATTCGCCAATTAAGGCTTCCCCCGTAATATCTTCGTCACCTTCGTTTGGCTTTTGTCTAAATTTTGCTTTATTACCCGTAAAAACCAATTTATCCGCTTCGCCATCAACGAAATATACAACTAATTTGTCAGAATCAACTTTTATACTACCTTGTATAGATACGACATTACCTGTGTATATACTGGTGTTGTTTTTATCATCATAAGTAGCCGTATTTGAATCAATGACTATAGGTTGATCTGCATCCGAGGCAAGGCCCCACGCAGTTGATTGTATAAGACCTAATAATAAGGTAAAGCCAAAAGCGAGGATTTGTTTGTTATTTATTGTCATAGTTGCCTTTTACATTAGCAAGAAACTCAATATGAATAGGCTCTATGTAAGTCATATTCATTCCCGTTCCTGTTGTCTTATGGGGTGTGTTAATCAGTTCAGCCCACTCCTGAGTTTCGGCATAGTTAATTTCGGGTTGTACTTTTAAATTGCTTGTGTTGAGAGTGATCTTGCGATGGTCTTTATACTCGGCTCGATCTATTTTAACCTGACCGTTCAATTGTAAGTTTTTTCCATCGGCAGATAAGATGCCCGTTTCTGAATTAATAACCCAAGGGGGGGTATTATCATTGTAAAAAGTCATTATGGGTTCTATAGAATGGGATGTGCCATCATCACTATAATGAGTCATCTTATCTGCCGTTAATGTACTTTTTAAAGTGCCTTGTTCATTCATTTGCCACTTGTGGTAGCCAGAACTAAAGTAATCAGGACTATGCGCAGGGCTCACTCTTTTTGCAATCTGCAGTATTTCGGTGTTATTAGCCAGCCAGGCACTTAATAGTGCAAAGATAGATAAGAAAATATAGTGTTTATTTTCTGTTAATCTCATTTCAAATAACTGTTTAAGATGTCATCAAAAGTACCTTGTGCTTGCATAATCAAGTCACAAATCTCACGAACAGCACCCTGGCCACCTAGTGACGTTGTACACCAGTCCGCTCTTTGCTTTACGGCGAAATTAGCATCATTTACTGCAATGGCTAAGCCGACTCTTTTCATAATAGGTAGATCCAATAAATCATCACCCATATGAGCGGCTTGATCGGGAGCGATATTTAGTTTCTCAATGATTTCATTAAAAGCGGCTACTTTATGCTCATGTCCTTGGTAAATAAGTTCTATTCCTAAATTTTTCATGCGGAGTTCAACCGTTTTTGATTTTCTGCCTGAAATGACAGCAATTTCAACACCCGATTGGCGTAGTAGTTTAATGCCGTGACCATCTCGAGCATGAAAGCATTTGTATTCATTACCTTCTTGATCAAAAAACAATTTACCGTCAGTGAGGACGCCATCAACATCAAGTATCAATAGTTTAAGGTTTTTAGCCTTTGCTAAGATATCAGCTGGAATAAGGGGCGTATTTTCAAACATCATACAATTCCTGCTCTAAGCAAATCATGCATATTCAAGGCACCGATCGCTTTACGATCATTATTTACGACTAGAAGCGCATTAATTTGTTTGCTCTCCATTATTTGCATAGCCTCAGCAGCGAGAATATCTGCAGAAATAACAGTGCAGGCTTGTGTCATAACTTCGCTGATAGCGGTCTCATTGAGATTAATGTTCTTTGCTAAAGTGCGTCTTAAGTCGCCATCAGTAAAAACGCCAATGACCTTATTCTGCGAGTCAATAACAGCCGTCATGCCGAGTTTTTTTTCTGACATTTCTAGTAGAGCATGGCTAATAAAGACTTGTTTTGGAACTGAAGGAATGTCGGTGCCGGTATGCATAATGTCGCTGACTCTTAAGAGTAATCGACGACCCAAACTACCACCGGGGTGTGATAAGGCGAAGTCATCTCTAGTAAAGCCGCGGGCTTCTAATAGAGACACGGCTAAAGCATCTCCCATGACTAATGCAGCTGTTGTGCTAGAAGTGGGTGCAAGTCCTAATGGACAAGCTTCTTGGGAAACACTGACGTTAATATGAGTGGTTGCCATCGTCCCTAATGTAGAAGCGGGATTACCGGTCATAGCGATTAAGGGTACGCCGATGCGTTTAAGTAGCGGTAATATGGTTAGAATCTCTTCTGTTTCGCCTGAATTTGATAAAGCGAGGACCACATCCTGTGGAGTTATCATACCTAGATCACCATGGCTTGCTTCGCCAGGATGAACAAAGAATGCAGGCGTACCGGTGCTGGCAAGCGTTGCGGCAATTTTGCCGGCAATATGTCCTGATTTGCCCATGCCAGTAACAATGACACGACCTTTGCAACTAAAGATTAATTTACAGGCATTTACAAAATTGGAATTGATGTGTACAGATAGCGCCTGAATGGCTTCGGCTTCAACTTGAATAACGGCTAAGCCTAATTCCAATAGCTTTTGATCGTTAAGTTTCATGACTAGTCTTCTAGATGGCAAAATTGCAATAACGGAATATTAATTGACAAAGACATGAGGTGTTTAAGTTCAAAAGTTTAAACTCACATTATGCCATATTAAAGACTATTTTGGTTTAAATCATGCTAGTAAAATGCGTTAAAAGTTATAAATATTCTGACTTAAATAGGAGGTATTTTGTCTATAGTTACAAGAACAGCAGTATAGGTAATGTTACAATAGAAAGAATTTCATTGAGTTTAAGATATTTGCATTATGGCTCTATTAGTTACTCCTCCTGCACTAGTTGATCGCTTTGGTAGAACAGTTGATTATTTAAGGAT
>CANGLL010000003.1 GCA_947454605.1 Methylococcaceae bacterium
ACGCCAGAAATCAAATAGATAACAGGTAACGATGTATTTGAATTAGTGGCGATGTATTTAACTGAAAAATCATGGGTTAAACAGCTATAGGTTAAACAGCCATAAGACAAGGCCATGAATAAAAATTGTGCATAAGCCGTGGGTCTAGCAACTGCAATCCAACTGCTATAACCTCGATAAGCCCCGAAAATAGGTAAAGTGCCTAAAATTAAAGACATGCAAAAAGCAAGAATGAGTGAAAAATGACCTAACTCTGGAACCATACTATTGACCTTTTCCTTTTTCAGACTGATTCTTCAAACTTTGTTTTACTTCAGGTGGCATATAGTTTTCATCGTGTTTAGCTAATACTTCTTCCGCTATAAATACGCCTTGCGGATTTAGTTTGCCGTTAGCAACAATGCCTTGGCCCTCTCTAAACAAGTCTGGCAATATACCCGTATATTCAACCGTCACATCTTTACTAAAGTCAGTTAATTTAAAGCGCACCATCATGCCGTCGTTTGGTCTTTCAACACTGCCTTTAATGACCATGCCACCTAAACGAAATAAACTATCTTTGGGTGCTTTGCCCTCTATAACATCTGTTGTAGAAAAAAAGTACATGAGATTGTCATTAAATGATTTCAGTGCAAAGCCAGTAGCGACACTGACACCGACAACCATTAATCCAATTAAAATTAAACGTTGCTTTCTGGCGGGCTTCATTATCTATTTCCGTTTCTGTCTTAAGCTTTGGCGAAAAAACTGTTTTCTTTGCACAACTGGAATAATAATATTGAACAGTAATACCACTAAAGTAAGTCCGTAAGAAGTCCAGACATAAAATCCATACCCCCCCATAGCAAGAAATTCTGAAAAACTCATTGCTGTTGCTCCGATAACATTGTTTTAACCCATTGAGAATGTCGCTCTCGATTTAATAACTCAACTCGACTACGTTGAATTAGGGCAATTAAATAATAAAACTTAAACGATAACGCCATTAATAACAGCGGAATCAACATACTGACATGGATAGAAGGTTTATCCATTTTAGTGACCGTAGGACCTTGATGTAAAGTGTTCCACCACTCAACCGAATAATGAATAATTGGAATATTAACAACACCCACTATTGCCAATATCGCTACTGATTTAGAAGCGATTTTTTTATCATCAATAGCGCCATATAAACCTATAACACCTAGATATAAAAATAATAAAATCAGTTCTGAAGTTAAGCGAGCATCCCATACCCACCAAGTTCCCCACATAGGTTTACCCCATAAAGAACCGGTCACTAAGGCGATAAAAGTAAAACTTGCGCCAATAGGTGCGCTGCTGATAGAAATGACTTCGGCTAATTTAATGCGCCAAACTAAGCCAATAGCACCTGTAATAGCCATGACCATGTAAATAAATAAAGACATCCAGGCACTTGGCACATGGATATAAATAATACGATAACTGTCACCTTGCTGATAATCTGCGGGAGCTAAATACAAACCGCCATAAAGACCCGCTGCTGTTAACAACACAAAAATAACAACCAACCAAGGCATTATCTTTTGGGTAAACGCGTAATAATGAGGTGGAGACGCCATGCGATGATAAAATCGAACAACGATATCTGGAATTAAAAACATAGGGTTCGCTTAGAAATATTAATGGGAAGGGAAAAAACTACGTTAAATGACTCTTCGTCCTAACAAATCAGTGACGGCAGTATTGGCAACGCCACATACTTTAATTTTATTTCGAATGATAGTTTCATAATCTTCATGTAAGTGGCCATGGAAAATATGCTTAACACCCATGGCAGCACCCAACTCACTAATCACCCTAAAACCATGACGATGTGAACCAGGGGCCTCATGAGAAACTAAAATATCTGCTTTTTGTAACTTAAACGCCTCAAACTCATCATGCCATATGGCAGACTTATATTTTAAAGATAACTCGGTCTGTTGGACAGTTGCTGTTTGATTGAGTAAAAAATGTTGTTTACCTAGCCACTTAGGTTCTTGAGGTGGGTACCAGACTCTACCTAAAAACACCCCACTTAATCCCGCCACTCTCAGGCCAGCAATTTCAGTGACTTTTAAATGTAAATCTCTATGGGAAAACGCTGAATTGAATAAATTATTATATTTTGCAGGGGTTTCAAAATCATGATTACCCGCAATCCACCAAATTTGAGTTAAATCAGCAATCTCTGCTAAATAATGATCTAAAGGGGCGTCTAAATCATAATCACCCAATAATACAACTGCTTCTGGCTTATTCTCCAGTACTGCCTTAATAATTGGCTTAAAGTTTCCATGCGGATCTCCCGCAAATAAAATTCGCCTATGTTGACTCACGTTATCTCACTTTCCTTAATGCTAGATGAGTCTCGTTAATCATTTTAGAATTTCCGGAACAATACAAAAGTATATTAAATTAAAATTGAGCGCTTAAGTAAAACAAGTAACCCTCATAAATAGACTTAAAAAGTCTTAACCAAAATCAGCTTAAAACTACACAATTAAACGTGCTTTGATAAACGCTTCTCTAAAATCTAGATATAAAGGAGTATCCGTTTCTAGCATGATTTTCAACATGGTATTTTGCAACTGGTATTTTACATTACCCACTGCTAAGGGACCGACTGATACCGCCCCTTTCGAATTAACTGCGTGTATTAAAGGCGCACCTGAATCTTTATGCTTAATACCTTCGATGCCTAAAGGCGGCACGGCATTGACATCCCCCGCCACTTTAAGTTCCTTAGCCGATTCAAGTACAGCTGCACTTAAAACCTGCACACCGGCTTTAGCAGCAGAAAATATAATATCAACATCAGCAATCAAGGCTATTTTTTCTACATCAGAACTAGCCACTGCACCTTTCATAGAACAACCAAAACGACGGTTATACGCTTTTGCTACATCTTCAGCTGCATCTAATGATAAATGATCTACCAAGTAAGTTTCCGCGCCTGCTAAAGAAGCAATAACGCCTGTAGCAATGCCCACAGGGCCAGTACCACCAAAAACTAATACTTTCGAGCCTTTTAGTTCTTTAGCATGGACAGCAATCAATTGTTTTTCTACGCACGCCACTAAAGCAGCCGCGGTAGTAAATGCGCCACTAGGATCCGCAAAAACAGATATCTCAAAGGGTGGCACCATCGCTTGACGAGCCGTATCAAGCATATCCATTGCTAAGCCTAGATCACGGCCGCCGATGAAAAGAGCGGTTCTCTTAACACCGGCAGGACCGCGAGAAAAAATAGCATCTTGCGTCAGCCTATAAACGCTGTCTAACTTAACATTGCTATGAGGCATAAGAATATCAAAGCCCGCATCAACCGCCATATTGATATCAAATGGACTGTTATTAGGGGTTGGATCGAACATGTGAAGAATACTACGTTTCTCCATTTAGATATCCTTTCATAAAATAAACAAAGTTATAAAAATTAACCGTTAGATTTAATATATTCTCTAGCCACTTCAAACGCATGTTCAAAGTGAAGATAAACAGGTTTTTCGCTGCTGATCATTTTTTTCAACAGCCGATTTTGAGCTTGATACTTAACGTTACCAATCGCTAATGCGCCGATACCTACTGCACCGCTGATAGAACCTTCAATAGGCGCACCATTATGGAAAGCATCAACACCTGCAATACCTGCGGGTGGCACAGCGTTAACATCTGCTGCTACTTTTAATTGTGGAGCAGACGCAATCAATTCTGCGCTTAACAATTCAATACCTGCAGCACCTGTTGCAAAAACGATATCCGCTGTTTTGATGTATTCAGCTTTATCCGCATCAGCACCCGCAGTGATAGTGATCTTACCATCACCGAATTCATTGCTACATAAATCAGCCACCAATTGAGCTTTTTCTAACTGCCTACCAATGATTCTTACATTAGCCCCTGCTTGTGCAGAAATAACAGCCGCCGCTTGACCAACCGGACCTGTTCCACCTAAAGCTAAGATATTTTTTCCTTCTAAAGTGGTATTAAATTTTGTAATTAATTCGTGCTCAACTGCAGCCACCATGCCTGCAGCCGTTGTAAATGCACCGCTTGGATCTGCAAATACAGATACTTCAAAAGGAGGCACCATTGAACGTTTAGCTGTTTTCAACATGTCCATAGCTTGCTTTGTATCACGACCACCAATAAAAATACCCGTGCGTTTCAAGTTCTTTGTGCTTCTTGAAAAAATAGCATCTTGAACTAAGCCCTGTACTTCACTAGGTTCAACATTAATATACGGTAGAGCAGATACCCAACCCGCATCCATCGCCATATTTACGTCAAAAGGACTTAAGTTTTTAGCTGTTGTTAGCATGTGTAAAATGAATGGTTTTTCCATGATATCTCCTTAATTTATTCAGCGGATTAGTATAAAAGAAAAAATTACAACTTACTCGCTTATTTAGCGTTACAGAGGGTAATTGTAAAAAATTGGGGTAAAAATTAATTCAGATCAACTTAAAGCAAGCCCTTTAGCTTATAAATTAAATCCAAGGCCTGTCTGGGGCTCAAATCATCCGGTTTTAGATCTTCTAATAACACAACAGCTGGATGACAGGTATTTGATGAAAATAGATCAAATTGATTCATGCCCACTGCTGCTTGTTGCTCGCTATACGCTAACTCTTCTAAATGTCTTAACTTAATTTTAGCGTTTTCAATCACAGACCTAGGCACACCCGCTAAAGATGCGACCTGTAACCCATAACTTTGATTTGCCGCACCGTCTTTAACCGTGTGTAAAAAGACAATTTTATCGCCATACTCCATCGCATCTAAATGCACATTATGAATTGTCTTTTGCTCATCTGCTAAGGTGGTCAATTCAAAATAATGCGTCGCAAATAATGTAAACGCCTGCGTTTCTTTCGCCAAATAATCAGCACAAGCCCACGCTAAAGATAAGCCATCAAACGTACTGGTACCCCGCCCAATCTCATCCATCAGAATCAAACTTTGCGCCGTCGCGTTATGCAAAATATTAGCCGTCTCTGTCATCTCAACCATAAAGGTAGAGCGACCACTCACTAAATCGTCCGACGCACCGATACGGGTAAATATCTTATCAATCGGCCCGCAAGACATACTCTTTGCAGGCACATAACAACCTATATGCGCCATCAACACCAACAAAGCCGCTTGACGCATATAAGTCGATTTACCGCCCATATTTGGGCCCGTAATCACCAGCATACGTCGCTGATCAGAGAACAATAGATCATTAGCCACAAACGGAATATCCGACACTTGCTCAACCACCAAATGTCTACCCGCCTCTATTGATAAACCCGTTTTATCCGTTAGGGTCGGTTGCGATAAATTTAAAGTATCCGCCCGCTCTGCAAAAGTAACCAACACATCCAACTCAGCCAAAGCCGCTGCACATTGCTGTAATGGGACTAAAGATAAAGCAAGTTCGTTTAACAGTGCGTCATACAAAGCTTTTTCAAACGAGAGAGATTTTTCTTTCGCACTCAACACTTTATCTTCAAAGCTTTTTAACTCTTCAGTGATATAGCGCTCAGCACCTTTCAGCGTTTGCTTTCTGGTGTAATGTGGAGGGATTTTATCCGCATGCAAATGAGAGATCTCAATGTAATAGCCATGCACACGATTGTAATTAACTTTTAACGTTGAGATACCCGTCGTCGCTTTCTCTCGATTCTCCATATCAATTAAAAACTGATCAGCGTTTTGACTCAAATCCCGCAACTCATCTAATGCTTGATTGTAGCCTCTTGCTATAACCCCCCCATCCCGAATTAATACGGGTGGGTTATCAATTATAGCGCTTTGCAACAACTTTAATAATTGCGGTTGTTCCCCCATTAACTGACTAAGCTTCTGTAATCTATCCGCCTCATCAATCACTAACGTTTGCTGTAAGCTAGGCAAAACAGCCAAACTATTGCGTAATACCAACAAATCACGCGGTCTTGCAGACCTTAAAGCAATTCGAGAACTGATTCTTTCAATATCACCCACCTGCTTTAATAGTGTTTGCAGGGTTTTATATTGCGTATTAATCACCAACTGCCCAACACAGGCATAACGTCTATTCAGCATCTGATGATCGCGTAACGGTCTATTAATCCATCGTCTTAAACAACGACTTCCCATAGACGTCGATGTTTTATCTAACACGCCCAACAAGGTGAACTCTATCTGGCCAGAGGGATGATAATCCAACTCCAAATTACGTCGCGTAGCGGCATCCAATAAAATACTGTCCGCACTATTCTCAGTACTAATACCTTGAATATGGGGCAATGCAGATTGCTGAGTATCTTTAACATACTGCAACAAAGCACCGGCCGCCGCCACAGCAACAGACATCTCATCGCAGCCAAAGCCTTTTAAATCGAGGGTTTTAAATTGTGCTAAAACACGCTGTCTGGCACTGTCTTGATCAAAATGCCACGGAGGTCTTCTACATAAACCCGTGCGTTGTTGAATATTTTGGGGTAACGACCAATCCTCACTAAATAGTAACTCAGCGGGCTTAAGGCGACTTAACTCACTAAGCAACTGATCTTCAGAATGCACTTCTTGCAAGATAAAACGACCACTGGTGACATCTAAACTAGCAATCCCATATTTCTTATCGATTAAACTAATCGCTACTAATAAATTATCTTTTCTATCTTCCAACAAGGCGTCATCAGTTACCGTACCCGGCGTAACGATTCTAACCACCTTACGCTCAACAGGCCCCTTAGACGTTGCGGGATCCCCTATTTGCTCACAAATAGCAATAGACTCACCATGCCTTAACAACTTAGCCAAATAACCTTCAGCCGCATGATAAGGAATACCCGCCATAGGAATAGGTAACCCAGCGGATTGCCCTCTAGCGGTTAACGTGATATCTAAAATCTGAGAGGCTTTCTTAGCATCATCAAAAAATAATTCATAAAAATCCCCCATTCTATAGAATAGCAAGGTATCTAAATGGTCAGCCTTAATGCGTAAAAATTGCTGCATCATAGGCGTATGCTTAGAATTACCAGCATCAAGCATCTCATTGATAACAGGGTGGTTTTTATTTTTAACTTCTTGATTCATCTAATATAATTAAACAGAATGACTCGATTGACATTGTAAATACTTGTTAAATTTTGTTAAGCTTGGGATATAATTTAGGGATATGTGTTGGGATAGGTTCCAGTACACATTAACACACCTTATAAGACTCTCGAAATGACACAACCCACTTCAAAAACAACAAATACTAATTTTGCAAATATAGCAGAAAAGCCAAAAGGCCGCGCGGAAAACGAATTCACACCAGCCTTTATTGCCGCAATGAAACCCTTACCAGACAAGAACAATAAACTAAAAGCCTGGGAGCTTGGCGATCTTAAAACTCCAGGATTAAGAGTTAGATGCGGCACATCGGGTAAAAAGGTTTTTCTTTACCGTTACAAAGCACCCAGCGGGGTCTATCGTCAGATTAAGCTAGGAGAGTTTCCACCCTCAGGATCAATGACACTTGCAGATGCACGTAAAGCTCTTGCCAAAGCAAAGACAGAACGTGAAAGCGGAATAGATTTACAGGAAGCTAAACTAATTAGAAATAAAGTAGCAAAGGCAGAGCGAGAAAAGCAAAAGATACTTGGATATACCGTTGAAAGCATGATCAACGACTACCTTAACGGACACATAATTCCCATGCGAAAAGCGAAGGGAGCGGATGAAGTGTCCCGCTTTTTGAACAGCAGAGACTTAAATACTTTTCGCAAACGTCCTGCGATAGAAGTAACCAGAAACGAAGCTTTCAACCTGATCACCAAGATTCGTAACAGAGGCGTTCCTATCTTAGCTGGCCAGATTAAATCAGAACTTAAAGCAGCTTACGAGTTCGCCATGAACGCTGGCGTTATTGACATGGCCGGCAACCCTTTTGCTTTTGTTCTTAAAGGACTAGTAGCGGCAAAACGTGAACGCAATTTAAACACAACAGAACTTACTTTATTAATCCCCTGGATGCGTAAAGAATATTCAGAAACCATTGCCGATGCCTTACTGCTAACACTTTACTGCGGAGTGCGAAGCGGTGAAGTCTGCGAAATAGAGGCTCACGAAATCGATGACAGCCCTAGCGGCATGATTTGGAGAATCCCTTCGAACAAATCTAAAACCAAAGTCCCCTTTAATGTAATGGTTCCAACCCAAGCAGCAAATATATTGCGAAAACGATCAATAACACACCCTACAGGCTTTCTATTCCCCTCAAAAGCAAAAGGCAAACCCATTGCACAAAAAGTGCTTGGCGTAGAAGTATGGTGCCATTCTGAAGCATGTAAACACCCTAAGCACCAAACAAAACCCAAATGCCCAGTGAGTAATTGGGCACCACACGATCTCCGCAGAACATGCAGAACATTTCTATCAAAAATTGGATGCCCCTCCGAAGTCGGCGAAGCAATCTTGAATCATACAAAAGGTGGCGTAAGAGGAAACTACGACTTATACAAATTTGATACAGAAAAGCGCGAATGGCTGCAAAAATGGACTGATCACCTAGACTTATTGACCAATACTTGACAATAGAAAAAATAAATACTCATATATTTTAATAAGTTAAAAATTTTTTTACATTACGAGTATTAACAATATTGAAATAACTCTTACAAATTGATACATTAAAAAAGTACTGAGCTATGGGGCTCCACACCCATCTAAGCAGCAAGTCTTTAGAAATACTTGTTCACAGACCATGTAGTGTAAGTCATGGACCTCCTCTAAGTTACGCTACTGTTAACACCACCAGTAGAGGCTTTTTGGTGAAGCGATGACCCTATTCAAGGGCAAATGGTGCTTATCCTTATCAAGGACAAAAGCCATGCGATCTTCTGTATTACGAACAGACCACGACAAATCTACAAAACTAAATTTTCCAATAACCAATAAAAGCACGCTCATGTCTATGCGTGATCTTCAAGCCGAAACGGGCAAGTCACGTCCTTGGGTATACAAAAAATTAAGAGAAGACCCAAAATTTCCCCGACCAGTAAAATTAGGTGATTACAACATGGCCTGGATTAGATCAGAGTTTGACTCATGGATAACAAGCCTAGAACGCTATGAGCCCAATGGATTATCAACCATAGATCGCAGAAAGATGGGAGCATAGAATGCACGCTAATAACCCGCCTAACCAATTAGAAGCCTGGCAATTAGCTATCGCCTCATCACCGACACCAAAAACGACTCCTAAAGATATAAAAATAGAGCACATCCAACAAAAGAAAAAAAATGATGATTTTCAGCTAGGTAAACAGACAAGTCCAACCCCCAAAATCTTTAACTTTTACCCTGATAACATCCCGCAATCCCTTAAAGCGATCCCGCGCTGGTCGCCGTGGAAGGCATCATGGAACCTAAAGCGCGGCAAGTGGGACAAGATTCCCCAGTTAGCCAGCAATCCCGATTATGGACTATCCACCGCCAAGCCGGAACGCTGGGTGGATTACGACCAGGCGATCGGTGGCTTTGACTCGGGCAAGTCTGCCGGCCTTGGCTTTTGTATGACCGGTTACGTCGGCTTGGTCGCGATCGATTTAGATAACTGCTATCAAGAACCGTGGGCGCTGGCCATTATCACCCAGGTCAATAGTTATACCGAGATCAGCCCAAGCGGTAAAGGCTACCGCATCTTTGCTTTTGGGCAAATTGATGTCGATTGGAATAACCACAACGTGGGCATTGAAGTTTACGGCGGTAATGAAGCGCGGTTTTTAACGGTCACGGGTGAGCTGATCGGCGAGTGTACTGATGTGATGCCGGTATCGACTGACGTTTTAGAGAATTTGTTTAAACGCTACGCACGCGAGAAACGTAAAGCCGAAGTGATTGATCTGAATATGCCGGACTTGATTGATCCACCTGTGATCGAGGATTTGAGAATCCCAGAAGGGCCGCGTCAGTTTTTGCTTACAGGCGAATTTGACGGCGACCGCTCCGGCTCATTGTTTGGCGTGGGGGTATGCCTTTACGCAGCGGGGTATTCCGACGAAGAGGTGTTTTCCATACTGGCCATGAATGATTACGCGATGGAAGTGGCTTTGGACCATCGCCGGCAAGATCAAGATCGAGCGTTACTCTATCTGTGGCGTGAACATTGTATTAAAGCCAAGGGTAAGGCAAGTGCATCGGTAGCCTCTGCTGATGAGTTTGACGAACTGCTCCCACTAAATGAAGATCAAGACTTATCAAAGTTTGATCGCTCAAATAATGGAAGAATCAAGCAGACAAAAGAAAATGTGATCCGAGCATTACAAAATAACAAAATGACAGGTATAGAAATCAGGTTTGATGCTTTTAAAGGTGAAATCATGATATCACCAACGGGTAAAGATGAATGGCGAGCTTTTCAAGATACCGACTACATTGAACTTTCCTTAATTCTTGAGAAAGGAACCAATGGATTTGTTGATATTCGAAGGGAGCGAATGAGAGAATGCTTAGCCTATGTTGCTAAACAAAATGAATTTGATTCAGCAATTCTGTGGATTTCTTCATTGAAATGGGATGGTATTCAACGTATAGAAACTTTTATTCCGCGCTATTTTGGCGCAGAAGACACTCCGTATACAAGAGCAATAGGCGTTTATATATGGTCTGCCTTAGCAGGGCGCTTATTAGAGCCAGGTATTAAAGCAGATATGGTCCCTGTTGTAGTAGGCGCTCAGGGATCCAAAAAATCAAGCTCTGTGGCAGCGATGGCCCCAAGCCCTGATTTCTTTTTAGAACTTGATATTGGTGGAAAGGACGATGATATTTCTCGACTAATTCGAAACAAACTTATCATTGAGCTTGCAGAATTAAAAGGCCTAAGAAGACGTGATTTAGAGCATGTAAAATCTGTCATTACTAAACAATACGAGGAATGGACACCTAAATTCAAAGAAATGAATACTCGCTATGCAAGACGCTGTTTATTCATAGGCACCACTAACAGTAATGAGTTTCTTGAAGACGATACAGGCCACCGTAGATGGTTACCTTTCGATGCTGGTGAATGCGATCCTGATGGAATAACTATTGATCGTGAACAATTATGGGCAGAATCACGTGATGTTTTTAATTCCCATGGTATTCAATGGCAAGAGGTTGAACGTTTAGCAAAAGTAGAACATGAAAAATATGTCGAAATAGACGCTTGGAAAGAATCTGTAAAAGAGTGGCTCATTACACCAGAGCTAATTACTGGAGGCAGACCTATTGAAAATAAAGAAGGTGTAACCGCTGTTGAAGCACTTAAAGGTGCTTTTTACTTAAATGATATGAATTTAGACAAGAGGATTAAGGATCGTATGGCTAGTGTTTTAAAAAGCCTAGGCGGGTTACAAAAACGAACGGGCACTCGAAGATCGTATTATTTTGAGGATCTCAAAAAGGACTTGAGCTAATATTGTGACATGCAGTGACAACCTTATGACATTCTAAATCACTAAGGTTGTCAAACATTTACACCATAGCCGGAAAGGGCTAGAGAGATTTAGTGACATGTGTGACATCCTTTTTAACCATATTAATGAATTTTAAAATTTTAATTAAATCAGAAGATCCTACATTGTAATATTTAAAGAAGAGCATGTATGTTGTCACCCATGTCACAAACTCAGTTAAAACTCCGAAACACGTAGGATGTAAAATGACATCCCAATAGATTGGGTGTTGTCACAGCATTACACATCCATACAATAGAACCGGCAGTATTACAAAGTTTTAAATATAATCCAACTCTATAAACCAGCAACACGCACATGCGCGGGGGCGTTATAGAGAAATAATGCACATCCCACCAAAAACCTCGATAAAATATACTCACCGACGCAACGATGGTGATTAATAAAATGCAATTAATGCCAATTGGTAAGTATAAAGACCAACCTATTTCAGAAATGACCACACCCTACTTAATGTGGCTAGTCACTAATGATCTATTTAGATTTAATCGTTGGGAGCTTGTTGAATCAATACTGGGTGAACTTAAATGTCGATTTGAAGATTTCGATAATCTAAAAGCCAATCTACAAATGATAGACCCACCGGTGGCGCATTGGAAAGAACCATATTATCAAGCCAAGAAAGCGAAGCTTAAGAATATAAACCTAGTTGGATTGGAGCAAAGGAGAGCTAAAGCAAAAGCAAGCGACCTTCACCAGAAAATTGATCGATTAAACTTTGTTAGAAATCATCAATATAATGATGCTAGAGACTTAATATAAAAAATCACATGTAATTTGTAAAAAACTCTCTAAATTTTCTGGATCAACTTATGTTTACATTTAAGCATTAGGATTGCATTTCAAAACGCTTATAAGACTATCTGCTTTTTCTCTGCTGTTTGGCTCTGTGATGTCAAAACAAAATGTTTTTGGTTCACCATTATCTTGATGCCAACTAACAACTACCACCTCAGCCGATTTTCGACTAGATTTAATTTCATCTGATCCCAGAGCGACATTTTGAATCTTTCTACTATCAATACGAAACATTTCCTTATGTGATTTACGAAATATAACAACATAAAATGAATTAAAAAAATATCCATAAATTGATTCATTTATTTCAAAATGTATACCTCCATTAAACTTTTTGTGCAGTCTCAATTTGTTAAAATAAACTTTAACTTCCCACATGGCTAAACCCAGCAAAATCGCAAATACAGCACCAATCATTATGACTTCCTCTTATCTAATCAAATATTGTAAAGAAGACATTTAAAAAATGCCTTGTATTCAAATAAAAAAACGAACAATCATAAAAATTCATACGTACAATCAAAAGTAATTAAAACCATTAGAAAGAGAATAATAATTCTCTATAAAACAGTCAGGTATGATTACCCGAAATCTTCAGTACAATTTTAAAAACTACAAACGGCGAATACTAAGACTATTCATTAATTAATTTACTTACTCTGATCTAGTTTTTTAATTCTATTCCACGCAACTGCGCTGACAACAGTCAATCCGAAAAGCATTGTTAAGACGTTACCACTCCCTTTCCCATCAGAAATTTCAGTCAAAACCATACCAAGCCAATAGATAATTGATATAAATAGAACTGGCTGAAAAACAGATAATCGTAACCTGAAAGGTGTGGATGTGTAGTAACCTTGAAAAGTGAAGATACTACAATAAGCAATAATTGCTGTAATTAATGCCACAATGAGCGCAGTCTTAATATCATCTTCAATGATGTTGTTGTTATCAAGTAATGTAACTATTGAAAATGGTATACCAATCAAAAAAATCAAGTCGAATACATAAGTCAAATTACCATCAAAACTGCAGTTATTAAAGGAATCGATACATTTCTTGCATAGATTATAGATTGATGAGCGAGATGAAATAATGCTAAAAAAGAAGAATATTACGATGGCATTAAGTAAAGAAAATTGAATACTTCCGAAAATAGCATAAGTTTTGGCTTCATTCATAAAAATTGGGTCGTTTAACATACGCGCAAAACGAACAACATCTGAATAATCGATACCATGATCTTTAAAATAACGAATTTCATAGACGCCAAAACCAGTTATCAAACTAGTTGGTATTGAGGCTATGACTGCACCAACTACACCACGAATTAAGTATCCAACCACTGCCAAACCTATACTCAGAGCATTTTCACCAATCCAAAAAAACATACTATCCACAAACATCTCAATATAAGTCATGTTCTGGATGTCCTCGTGAACAAAGGCCGCTTTGTCCGGGTCCTTTAAAAGATTCTGTGTGACGGGTGCATCTTTGGTGGATTGAACGTACCGGTCAATAAGCTGCTGCCGTTGCATCTCTTCCATGTTATTTAGTACAGCGGATACCGGTGTGTTGGTTTCTTTGGCAATACGATAGGCATCCGCAGACTGTGGAGGGGTTTTATCTATCGCCTGCCCCATATTTAGCCTGACATCCTGACCTTGCTGGATGTTACGTTCACTAAAAGGATTAGTGTCTATAGGTGCCGATTCAGGCGGGAGGTTCTCAATACTGAAAGGGTTGTACTCCTGCTGAACATCACTATTAACATTTCTATCAGAAAATACATGATCTTTAAGGCTACGTTTTTCCGTTACTTCTTTTTCGCATTGAGAGAATATCTTTGCTAATTCTTGTGAATCCAAATCCAGCGGAGGATGAATTTTAGACATACATTCAACCACCTCATAACCAAAATTTTTCTCAAAGGCATATAAAACAAAAGATTGAAGAATGAGTGCTGAAAATATAAATTTTAAAAATGTACTTCGCATTTTATTCACCAACATAAATATCAATTTCTGATCGACATACAAGAAAAACCATGAAGAAATTTCTCTAAAAAAGAAACCGGAAAACTAAGCTACAGATTCTACGTATTACGTAAAGACCAAACAAGCTATTTCTACGAATATCGTGGATATGAAAATTGAAAATAGCAAGAAATCTTTATTCGGCAAGCGATTACGCGAGGCCAGGGTCAACTTTGGGATACCTCAAGACAAACTTGGAGTATTGATAGGCATTGATGAGGGGTGTAGTAGCGCAAGAATAAGCCGATATGAGGCTGGTATTCATGCTCCACCTATGGCAATTGCTAAAAACTTATCAATGGCCCTTGAGGTGCCTCTAGCTTATTTTTACTGCGAGGAGGATTGGCTGGCAAATTTTTTAATTCAGTACAATAAACTAAGTTTATCTTCAAAAAAGCAATTACAATCGCTGATTGATGATTGCATATCATCCTAAAAGAAATGAATTGACAAGCTAAGATTAGGGATAGCTATTGGGATAGCAAAATATCAAAGACCTTTACACACCAACATTATCAATATATAAAACCCTGTGCATCATGGGCGTATGTTGATCGGATATTTTTGGTTTTTTACTCATTACACTATTTTAGCTGAAGTCTACCTAGGTCACATCATGGATAATGAATTATTTGATATTGCCAACACCATTGGTCAACAACTTAAGTCAAAAGGCCTAAAGATTGTTACGGCGGAATCATGTACGGGCGGATGGATTGCACAAGTAATCACAGAAATAGCAGGAAGTTCAGCTTGGTTTGATCGAGGATTTGTCACCTACAGCAACAACGCAAAAATAGAAATGCTGGGGGTTAATAGTCAAACGTTAGAGGCTTATGGTGCGGTTAGTGCACAAACGGCAGAAGAAATGGCTAATGGAGCATTAGCAAAGAGCGCTACCGATTGTGCTGTAGCTGTGACGGGTATTGCTGGCCCTGATGGTGGCTCAGCAGAAAAACCAGTCGGTACAATATACATCGCGTGGGCTTATAAAAACCAGCTTAGCCATGTTATCAAAAAACAATTCAACGGCTCCCGCCATGAAATAAGAGCACAAACTGTAAAAGCCGCTCTTGAAGGCATAAAGATCTAGAATCCAAACTCAGATTCATCTAAATCATCAAACAACTCTTTTAAACGCTTCTTCTCCCAATAAATTTCAATTTTTCTTCTTGCATCGGTTTTAGCCGCATCCTCTTCAAACCCTCCCGTTAAGGAACCTAAGTCCGCTCCATCAAAAACGTCATCATCAATATCTGTTTCTGACTTTTCAAGCGCACTGGAGTTATTGGCTGACTTGGAAGACTCTTTCATTCTTTATTCCCCTCCATTTTAATTACGATAATATTAAAATCTCTGCATAATTATAAGTAAAGAAAAAAAACAATAACAAGGCAAAAATTAACTTATCATAGCCTCATAGACAAAGCATAAAAGGCCTTTACGTTATGAAAAACAACACAATAGAAATTCCTACGACGACAGACTTTTTCTCATCAGATTATTTAATAAACAACGTAGGTACCCCCTTCATCATAGGACTCGCCGTAGGCTACTTTGCTAAAAAAATATTACTGCTTAGCCTTTTAGTTTGTGGCGCAGCGATCGTCTTATTATTCGTTAGCGAGCATTTTGAAGTCACCCATATTAACTATCAGAAATTAGAACACACCGTTGAGCCCGCCACCCAATGGATCACCCAATTTAAAGACTTCTTATTGGCGCACCTCTCAAACTTTCCTAGCAAAGGGATTAGTGCAACGAGCGGATTTTTAGTGGGATTTAAATTAGGATAAAAAAAACCGCACTTACTACTAGACATCTTTTTAAGATCCTCTATAATAGTCTGCTTACCAAAGTTATCGATGCCTCGGTGGCGAAATTGGTAGACGCAAGGGACTTAAAATCCCTCGTTCGTAAGGACGTGCCGGTTCGACTCCGGCCCGAGGCACCATAGAATTCAAGGGCTTAGACTTTTAGTCGAGTCCTTTTTTTATGCCTGAAATCCCCCACGTACCAATTCAAAATAAAAAGCCATAATAATGAGCAATATTACAGGAAAAAAAGACCACATTAAGCAGTCTTTTTGTATACCCTAAATCCCCCAAACACTCAACAAGCATTTATCTGCAAATACCCACTTTAATTTTATAAGAAAGAAATGTTCTCTCCTCATCAAATCAGCAATCTAGTAGAACGCAAGTAAGATTCATACTATACAAAACGACACCAATAATTCTGGATAACTACACTTGTAGTTCAAGACAACTACATATGATATTGCCCGAAACTAGATAAGTAGTTTAGGGTAACCACACATCGAGCTCACCTAAACATGACCTCGCTTTGTAAGCAAATAAAGAGGTACTTTAAGGCTAATGGATAAACAGTATTTAGGGTGACTTGGTACCTGGGAGTTGTTGTGCTGCAATATCGAAGGTATATACACCCAATAATTCCGTTGGCTTATCACTGGCAATAAACCTTGCCTTTTGAACTATCAATGCATCCGAAAAGTCAGCTAGCTTGCCGTTAATAGGCTGCGCGTTACGATAATCATTAAGTGCCTGCCAAATCACTTGTCCATTTTCAAATCGAATATTGGGTTCTTTAAACAATGTTTGAATTACTGTAACTAAACCTGCTTTATTGAGCTGATACTTCTTCCCTTTCAACGTCCAAGTAGTTTCAACCAGAACCACATCCGTTATTAAAACAATTTCTTTTCCATTGATGAGTCTATCGGCTTGGGCCGCTTGGATTTGATCATCATTAAGCAAGTATCTTAATAATACATTGGTATCAATTGCTATCACAAATCACACTCTGCAAAGACTCTTCATCTGTCATGACTACCTTGGCTTCCAAGTGTCTCAGTATGCCCTTCGCCGCTTTAGCGGTCTTTTTAACTAACGTTAATTGACCGTCAACTACAAACATTTCCACTATGTCGCCCGGCTCGATTCCCAATGCTTGGCATTGATCTACAGGAATAGTAATTTGTCTTTTCGCACTTACTTTTGGCATGAGCTCTATTCTTTACCTTATTAAAAAAGTAAAGAATAGTGGTGTTCGACAAGTATGTCAATGATCAATCTTAAACACCCTTCACCAAGCACCCATTATTGTAATCTGCTATCGCTTGTTCGATTTCTTCTCGGGTGTTCATAACAAATGGGCCGTATTGCACGATGGGTTCTTGTAAAGGTCTACCGACTAACAGCAAAAATGCCGCACCTTCTTCTCCAGACTTAACTTCTAAAGCATCACCGTTAGATAATACGCCGGCACTTTGAGTGGCTAAAGCACACTGATTATCTTCAGGGCCCACCAGCACATCGCCCTCGAATGTATAAATAAAAGCATTATGGTCGCTAGGTAAGACTTGTTCAAAATAAGCACCCGCCGGCAAACGCACATCCAACATTAATACATCCGTGCTGATACCTTGTATCGGGCCTTTAATGGCTTGATCAGCAAACTTAGCTATACCCGATATCACTTTAACGTATCCGCTATTCGCTAAATTGAATAAAGGGATTTCTTCGGATTGCACATCTTGATAGCCGGCTGGCTTCATTTTTTCTTTAGCGGGCAGATTAACCCATAGTTGAAAACCTCGCATACGCCCACTGACTTGCTTGGGCATTTCAGAATGAATAATCCCCCGCCCTGCTGTCATCCATTGGGCACCCCCACTTTTTAAATCACCGCTATTACCCAGATGATCCTCGTGCAACATGTGCCCGTCTAATATATAAGTAACCGTCTCAAAGCCCCGATGCGGATGATTAGGGAATCCGGCAATATAATCATCAGCATTAACAGAAGAAAACTCATCGAGCATTAAAAAAGGATCCACTCGCACTGTTTGGGATTGGCCAATACTTCGGCGTAAACCCACCCCCGCACCATCTGAGGTAGCCATAGAAGGAATGATTTGTTGCAGTATTCGGGCACTCATAATTCTGTTGTTTTCCTTAAAACGATTAATCCACGCAACTGGCTTGCAAGGCTTCGGTATAATCTGACTCTTTCTTGTATGTTTCAATACAAGTAGCACTTTTTAAAAAAATTATAATTATAAGGTCTTGAAAGAAATCCCTGCTTTTATTAAAATTAATTTAAAATGACCGTTAACGCAGGCATATGAAAAGTCAGTCGGTGCTATAAAAGGAAAAATAATGAATAGCATAAACTTCAATGCATGTCCGGAATGTGATCTTTTAATCAGTATCGCCCACCCAAAAATAGGCGAAAAACACCATTGTCCTCGATGTAACTTATTACTTTTAAGACCGCGCAAAAGAAGTATTGAACGAACCTTTGCCCTCTCTATTGCTGGGTTCATTTTGTTTTTTCCTGCCAATTTTTTGCCCTTAGTAAGTATAACGCTCTTAGGTAATGCAAACACAGGCATATTGATGTCAGGTGTAATTGCTCTATTAACCAAAAACATGTGGCCAGTCGCTATTGTCGTATTTTTAGCCAGTATTCTATTTCCACTAATACAAATTTCTTTATCTTTACTAATCAGTGGACATCTTTATTTTAATCGCCCCAATCGCTATTTAGTTAATTGGATGAGATGGATGCATCATCTAGATGAATGGGTAATGTTAGAAGTTTATATGCTAAGCATTATTGTTGCTTGCGTTAAACTAATGGCAATTTCACCGCTCACATTTGGTTGGGGGCTTTATGCTTTTATCGGTCTGATTATTATAACAACCCTCTTAATCAGCAATCTAGACATACCATTTTTTTGGCAAAAGATTGAGCGTTTAACTCAGGATATCAATCATGCCGACTAAAATGAATGCACTCAGACAAGGCTTCATTAGATGCCATGATTGTGGCTACTTAGTTAAAACTATTGCTCAAATTTCATCTTGTCCACGTTGCAGGAGTCACTTACACGCACGACGCCCCCATAGCATTGCACGTACGACGGCGTTATTACTGAGCAGTTTTTTTATGTATATTCCAGCTAATATTTTCCCTATTATGACCGTCAATCAATTCGGTACTGGTGATACACATACCATTGCGGGAGGGATAATAGAATTAATTGATGGAGGCATGCTACCTATCGGTCTGTTAGTATTTGTAGCAAGTATTTTGGTGCCATCGTTAAAGTTAATCGGTATCGCTTTATTATTACTTATTGTATATTTTCGCTGGCCAATAAATTCGCGCCGTTGGACATCAATCTATCGGATTATCGCTTTTATTGGACGCTGGTCTATGCTTGACATTTTTATGATTTCTATATTGGTGGATTTAGTTGACTTCAACGGCGTACAAATTATTGCCGGTCCCGCTGCAATTGCATTTTCCGCAGTGGTCATATTAACAATGTTTGCTGCTGAAAATTTCGATCCACGCCTACTTTGGGATAACCAATAAACTTATATGAACGATTTTCTCGATCCTCAGTACGAATCCAGTCACGCCACTATCAATAAAAAGCGGGAATTAAATCTTATCTGGCTATTACCCGTGTGTGCATTATTAGTGACTGGCTGGCTAATCTATAAAACATTATCAGAAAAAGGCCCCGAAATTACAATCACGTTCTCTAGCGCAGACGGTTTAGAAATAGATAAAACCAAAATAAAATACCTCGATGTAGAAATCGGTAAGGTTTCTAATATATCTATCAACAAAGACTTAAAAACCATTTCAGTCACAGCACAAATGAATAAAGAGAGCAGTGAGTACTTAACTGAAAAAACACAATTCTGGGTGGTTAAACCTAAAATTGGTATAAACGGTGTTTCAGGTCTAGGTACCCTTATGACTGGGGCTTATATCGCGATTAAGCCCGAAACAGGCAAAGTTGAATATCATTTTACCGGACTCGACTTACCACCCGTGTTAGATATGAATGCTAAGGGTAAAAAATTTGTACTCGAAACAGCTAATATCGGTTCGATGGGACCAGGAACACCGATCAACTTTCATGGTATTGCCGTAGGCGAAGTACTTGAATATCAATTAGCCGAAAACGCCGATAAAATAAAAATAACCATTTTCGTAAGTGCTCCATATGAGCAATTTGTAAGAGCAAATACTCGCTTTTGGATTGATAGTGGCATTGATTTATCAGCTGGTGCAGATGGTTTCAAACTAAGAACAGGTCCCTTATCAGCATTATTAGGTGGCGGCATTGCATTTAGGACATCCGATGACGATAATTCAGAAGATATAGTAGCTGAAAACACATCTTTCCAGCTATTCGATAGCTATGACCAATCTACACAAGTTGTTTATCACAAAACTATCAAAGTTGTCATGTATTTCGAAGAATCTGTAAGAGGATTAACTGTGGGTGCGCCTGTTTTATTACGCGGAATTCCAGTGGGTAAAGTTACTGACATTAAATTAGAAATTAATGCAAAAACCTCAGAGATACATATTCCAATTATTGTTGAAGTCGAGCCCGATCGAGTTATAGTTATCAATAAACAAGACAATATGACAAGAAAAGATAATATCGAAAAATTAATACAAAAAGGCTTACGAGCACAATTACAAACAGGCAGCCTTCTTACTGGGCAACTGTTTGTGGCTTTAGACCTATTTCCAAATAGCAAAATCGAAAATCATGCAAATAATACAGGTTATCTAGAATTTCCAACAAAGCCGAATCCGCTCAATCAGATTGTTAATTCCACCCAAGCAGTTATGGATAAGATATCTAAATTACCATTAGAAACTATGACAACGGAAATCAATAAAACACTAATATCTTTGCAAAACACCTCTAATTCAGCGACTACAACCTTGGATACTACTAACAGTACAATGTCGTCAGCACAAAAAGTATTAGCAACATTTGAACCGGGCTCATCTACTCAATACGAACTGAATCAATTACTGCAAGAACTCACACAAACCACAAACTCCGTTAAGCAACTTACCGATTATCTTGAAGAGCATCCGGATTCTTTAATTCGTGGAAAAAAAGAGAACTAATTATCATGTTAAAACAATATTCAAATAGATTTATTAACCTATTTATAATCAGCATCCTATGCGCTTGCTCGACACCCTCTACACATTTTTACACACTGGATCCACAGAGCACATTTCATGAAACTAAAAACACGGCGAGCAAAAATAAAGTTATTATCGGAATAGGGCCATTATCACTACCCGCTTTACTTGATCGTAAACAAATAGTGACCCACACAGAAAATAACACCATAGCAATAGCAGAGTTTGATCAATGGGCAGAACCTTTAAAAGGTAATGTGCTAACTGTATTAAAGAAAAATATGGAGATCCTGCAACCTAACGCCATTATCAGAAGTTATCCATGGGGGATTTACGGTGATGTTGATTATCGAGTAATCCTTGATATTAGCAGATTCGATATAAAACTCGGAAAATCCGTCTGTATTGAAGCAAGTTGGGCCATAATGGAAGAAAAAAAGCATACAATTATCATTAACGACCATACCAAAATTGAACAAATGTTGACTGATAATACCTATCAAGGTGGAGCGCAATTACTCTCTCTCTTACTGAGCCAATTAAGCCAACAAATAAGTTTATCTTTTGAAAAAGCACTTCATTAGTGCGCTTTTATTGATAACCTCATCACTAAAGCATAGTCAAATGAAACATAACCTTCATCTTAGATCAAGCACTTTGGCGAATAAGTTATTAATATTTATATACATTTCAACAATCTTCGTTAGCAAAAACACCTACTTAAATGCAAGCCAAACTTACAAAATTGATGACACTCATTGGATCAGTCTAGGCGCAGGTATTCGTAGCAGTCTTGAGTCTACTGAAATTGAGAGTAATAATGAAACTAGATGGCGAAATAATGTTTATTTGGACAACGCACGTGTCTATGTTAATAGTCAGATCAACCGTCATTTAAAGCTTGAAGTTAACTCAGATTGCGTAAAATGTGGCAACGGTGGAGAACTACAGTTATTAGATGCTATTGGAAAACTTGAGTTCAATCCCACGATAAATTTTTGGCTAGGACGCATGCTAGTGCCTGGAGAACGAAGAGAATTAAATGGTCCTTTTTACAGTGGTATTTATCAAGTTTTCAGTGCAGGCACACCTTTTGAACCTGCCGACTTTAATACTAAAATTCAATCAAACGGCACTTCTGCAGGTTCCTATGGTCGAGATGATGGGCTCACCCTCTGGGGTTCGACATTTAACGAACGTTTACAGTATTCCGTTGGTTTTTTTCGTGGTTTAAGAAACGGCGCAAACAGCCGTGACAATGCTATGTACGCCCAGCGTATAGCCTACAACTTTTGGCAAGTTGAAAAAAACCCAGGTTATTACACATCAGGCACCTACTACGGTAAAGAGGGTGACATCCTCACCTTAGGGGTTAATAATCAATATCAGCAAAAAGGTGCAGGCACACAAGTATCGCCTGGAGATTTTAGAGGCACTGGACTTGATGTGCTTCTGGAAAAAATACTACCCAACAAGGCTGTAATTACTTTAGAAGGTGATTACAAAAACTATGAGATATCCAATGGATATAATCAAACTGATCGGAATAGACCCTGCCAGGGAAGTGATTGTGGTTTTGCAATATTTGAGGGTCAAGCGTACGACATCAGTGGCATGTATCTATTTCCACAAAAAATAGTCTTTGGCCAATTTCAACCTTATATAAGATATGTTAACATCATTCCTAACGACAGCACTCATCGTAATGCTTATCAAACTGGTATTAATTATGTTATCGATGGACATAATAGCATCTTCTCGTTAAATTATATTTATGGTGATTTAACAAACAAAGGTATTACAAACTTCAATAGTTCTGTTATCGGTAATAACACCAGCACTATTATCTTAGGTGCTCAATGGCAAATTTAAACTGTTTCTATTTAGGCCCGTTTATAGCTCAACATGCCTATACTTATCGCTAAGGCAAAACAAATCTCTGTCAAAACATGCTGATCACTTTCGTCAAACTGACGAAAAGAAGCTAACTCTATAACCCCCAATAATCGTTCATTTAAAACCAATGGCTGAATGCTAATAAACTGAGCAGTTGCAGAACCGATCGCGGACGATACTCTAATATAACTATCTGGAGGCATATTCATTTGAATAGGCTTTTGAGTAATGGCACACTGACCCACCAACCCTTCCCCAAAAAGAACTTCTTTACCTATATCTTTTATCGACACACCATATCCACCCACTAACTTCATACGTGTCTCACTCACATCAGTAACATAAAGTAAACCATGGCGTACTCCAAGAAAAGTACTAATATCAGTCATAACAATTTGTGTTAATTCTGATAAGTCTTGGGCTTTATAGAGTTCAGCTGTAATTTCCGCTATGTGTAATCTTAGTTTTTGTAAATCTGCCGCGACGACAGCATTACTATGAAATTCATTGATTGTTCTGGCTAAAGCTGATACTTCAGAAGTATCGTCAAACCCTGAGAGCTCAGCTTCTTTTTTTTCAACTGTTAGACCTGACACAATTTTATTCAGTCGAACAAGTGGCACAACAACCTTTCGCCCATAAAATAGTAGTTGAGATAAAAAAACCGTCAACACCATAATAAACACAATAACAAATGAAAACCTTAAAGAATTATCTGCACGCCAACTTATTGTCTTTACTTCATTTGCCAACCTTAACTCTATATTTTTTTGAAACTCATGGATTGGATTCATTATTTTAGCTTTTTCACTACGGTATTGATCACCATAAACAAGTTTTCTTGCCAAATCCAAATTTCCTGAACGCCCCGCGATAAAAGCCTGATTTTCTAAATTGATCAATTTATCAGAATTATTTTTGGCATTTTCTATGAGTCCCAACTCATTTATGGTTGCACCCAAATTGCTCAAACCTGCAACTGCTTTGTCTCGACTGCGTGTAACATTCACTTCCTCAGAAAATGCATTATCATAATTTGAGTCCCCAGTTGCTGAAAAAGCTCTAACTGTATTTGTTAAAAAATCCGAGCCTTCTGATAATTGATGAGATAACAATAATGATTTTAATTGCACATCAAGAATCTTTACCTGCTCATTACGATAATAATTTGCCAGCGTTAAACTGATGAAAGTAATGAGGGCAAGTAGCGAAAAAACTCCCGCTATCCAATTATTGATTTTTTTTATAGACATTGGACCTTCTATTTAATTTAAGAAAAAATAATTCGGTATAAGACAATAAATATTTAATTAATATCTAAACCTGATGAAATATCTCTTAGTAATCAACTTGACAGACCATCTTCCAACAAAGTAAAAAGTATCTTATCTAATTTCAACTCTCCGCGTAATTGCTCAATAATATTGTATTTATTGGCCAACACCAATTCAGCAATGACCAAATGTGGTTGAAATGCAATCGCTGACTGCATACCTTGAATGACATCATCTGTCGCAGCAATTTCAAAACCACAACTTTCTAGTAAGTTAAACCAACGATTACGCTTAACTGGATCAGAAATAAAAAGTAAAATCTTTTTTCGCAACCTAGGCGTTTTAAGTAAAGTACCAACTGCCGCCAATAATTCTGAATCTTTAACCGGCTTATTTAAATAACAATCGATACCTAACTGTTCACCCAACAATTTATCTTCGGTTATAGTATGAAGAATAATAGGAATGTTTAAGGTAAGCGGATTAGTATGTAATCTGACGGTCACTTCAAAACCATTCAAATGGGGCATTTTTACATCTAAAATGATTAGATCAGGTTTTTGATCAACGATCATGGCCAACCCTTCAGTTCCACTAGCAGCTTCACGCACTTCATAATCAGCTGCACTCAACTCTTGATGAAGAAACTGCCTAATATTAATGTTGTCATCAATCACCATTATATTTGGATTTTTTGTAGCCACAAGATTTTTGGACTGTTCTAGGTTCAATTGTATGGCGTTTTCTAACGACTCACCGTCTGTTTGCCAAATATAACTTACTTCTTCTCCCTCATTACTGAGTAACGTATTTGTTGAGTTAGAATCCCCTTTTTTTAAAGCAGAAGTGGTGGCAATCTTTTTATCAGATAACACCAAAGAAAACATAAAAGAACTCCCAACCCCTATTTCACTTTCCAGCCATAACCTACCGCCAAGATGTTCAACGATTTCTTTACAAATTGGCAACCCTAAACCCGTTCCTTGAGGTTTATCTGTCATGGTATCGCCCACTTGTTTAAACTTCTCAAATACCAAAGGCTGATCTTCGGGTTTAATACCACTTCCACTATCAATGACACTAACGACTAACTCCCCCCCCGATACTTCGGCTTTAATAATTACTCTGCCTTCATCTGTAAATTTAATAGCATTAGATATCAGATTGATAACGACTTGAATTAATCTATCACGATCACCGACGCATAGCGGTATATCACTGGCAATCTCTTTGTGCAGTTTTACCGGTTTATTGGCGAACAAAGAAGAGGTTGAAGCAACACCTCGATCAATAATTTCCTCAATATGTAATTCACTAATATTCCAATCAACACGACCCGCTTCCATTTTAGCTAGATCTAATACATCATTTATTAAAGTCGTTAATCGTTGACCTTCCTCGACAATAATCGCTGTATTTTCCATGACTTGACGCATTGCCTTCTGAACTTTTTTATCATCGTTATCAATTAGCGCAGGCGAGAGCACACTTTCAAATTTTTTCTGCATAATACGTGCAAAGCCAATCACCGAAGTTAAGGGCGTGCGGAGCTCATGAGAAACAGTTGAAAGAAAATTAGTTTTCATTTGGTCCAGATCTCTTAACTTTTCATTTGCGGCCTCTAACTCTACCTGTTGTAACCTCATTTGTTCCTGCTGAAGTATCATCTTTTCCTGAGCCAACGCTATCTCAAATGCAGTTGCTACGACTTCAGAAACTTGCTTTAAATATTCAAAAGCCAACTTATTTAAAGTATTAACGGAACCAACCTCCATCACACCCTGTAAAGCTGTCTCAAAAAGAAGCGGGGTTATACAAATGGTAAGCTGAGAGCTAGCACCTAAACCTGAGATAACACGGAGATAATCCTGAGGTGCATCTTCTACAATAATTTGTTTCTTCGATAACGCAACTTGCCCTACAAGCCCTTCTCCATATCTAAATTCTTTAGATGCATCATTAGCTGATGTGAAAGCGTACCCAGCCGTCAAAGATAAAACAACATCATTTTCAGTATCTCTTAATAAATAGATGGCACCTACCTGGGCATCGATATACTCTGTCACTTCATTAATAATATTTGCCGCCAGTGTACTGATATCATCCTGACCTAATATCACTTTATTGATTCGAACTACACCCGTTTTTAACCAATCTTGCTCGTCAATTTTTTGATGTCCCAATAAAAGTTTTTCTTGCATCGATTCAATTGAACTGGACAACTGCCCTATTTCATCATTGCCTTGAACTTCATTTTTTACATTGAAATCTCCACTAGATATTCTATGGGTCGTATCGATTAATTTTTTAACTCTACCTGCTACTGATTTTGAAATAGCCCATACCATCAATACTACAATTAAAAAAACAATAACTGACAACCATAATGTAATTTTAATTTGATGTTTTAATAATTCGTCAGTTGCTATATTCGTGTCTTCAAATTTTTTTTCCATATTAGTTGTAATCATGGAAGTTAAAGCTAAAGCATCTTCTGCTTCTGATAAACCTTTAGTTCGACTTAATAATAAAGCTTCTTTATTTTTTCCGGTTTCAATTAAATGCAAAACTTCATTCAATGTGAATTTATAATCGCCAAATTTTTGCGTAAATTTCTCCACCTGATTTGACATTTGAGAATCTATATTTAACTTATTAATAAGATTAAGGCGGGTTATGATTTCTTCTTGAGCCGTTGACATATTCAATAAATTTTTAGTTTTCTCACTATCATCTGATACTAAAAACATTTCTTTTTCATACATTCGTAACTGAACAAAAGCACGACGAACCTTTAAATTATTTACTAAAGCTTGAATATCGTTATCAACCAACATATTGAATCTTGAGTTAAAACTATCTAAAGCATTAATGCTCAAAAAAATAGTAGTATATGAAAGCGCTAAAGCCAGTAAAAAACTTAACAATAGTTTTTTGTAAAGCGATAGATTTTCTAAAAAATTCATTTAGTTCCTCTTAAAGTAAAAACTTTCAATTAATAATAAGTTCTGTTAAATCTTACATCAAATATAACTATATATAATATCTAAGCTCACATTGCACTTAATTTGTTAGCAGAATATAAATCCAAAAACCTCATATACTTAAGCTCAACCATTTAAAATATCACCAACTTCGAGTATTAAATTGCAATCAAAAGTATTTTTTAACCTGTATATTTTTAAGACACAGATGCTCAATATTAAAGAACAATGAGTTACATAATTATTTTCTACTTAATTACCCAAATCCTGCTGCTTAGCGATGAAGATTCTAGCTAAATTTCTTAAGCCATCTGATGATATTTCTAAGCCAAAGGGCGCACCTATCTTTTCAAGCTCGTATATGACATCGGTGGCGGCGATAAAGGTAATGTATTGCAAAGCTTTTACTTCCGGCACTTGCTGAGATAACTCTTTTAGCTGGGGAGATAATCGCTCCCAAGTATTTGCAAAAAATTCTCGTACGGGGTCATCGCCTTTTTCGTCATAGGTGGTTAAGCCTTGCTCAAATGCCGTACGAGATTCGGCTAATGTTTCTAATAAAGCGGCTTTTAATTCGGGTGTTTTAGCATCATCAACCGCTTGCTCTATAGACTTTGTTAAAAAGACATCCCAGGCTTGCCAAGTACTTTCCCATTTTTTTTGTTCTGCTTCTGTTAATGGAGCTGCAGACTTTTTAACCGCTGTTTTTTTTGTGGCGGGTGGGTTAAAAGCCAAGCTAATAGCCACTGATTTTTCTCTAGCTTCTACGTCCGTAAATTTTAAACTGTTTAATAATGCGGTGACTTCTGCCACATTTTCTTTGGGCAGGTAATCTTGCACCAATTTTTCAATGTCCGCGCGTGAGGCATTTAAGTCTAGTTTAAGCCCCGATAACTTAGGCGCTACAAACTTTGTAATTAAGGCTTGGATTTGTTCATCATTCAGTTGACGACCTTCTAAGTCAGATACAGTCACTTGTGTGACGGGTAAACTGAGTTCGGTTTTAGCTTTATTGATAGTGGGTTTTTGTAAAGTCTCTAAATTACCCTGCCATTGAATTAATTTTAGGCACTTACCCCCTAGAGTTGCACCTATACGAGCTTGAACATGGTTTTGTAATTTAATCTGTTGTTGCTGACCGGATACTTTGAGTTCTGACAATCTTAAATAGCTACAGCCGTTTTTTTCATTCCAAACTTCTGCCGTCTGGCCTTCACCTTTATAAAGCTCATTAACCAGCTCTTTTTTAATCAGGTTGTAGTCAAGATCGATAGGTAAAGTGATTTGTTTAGAAAAAGCTACTTGCGTAAACAGCATTAAAGCTGCTGTAACGACCACTTTGACAGACTTATTCATTTTCTTTACTCAGTTATCATAAAAATCTGATTATACGTGAATCTTAAGATACTAAGTATTATGGTTTAATAACAAAAGGGCTTATTCAAGGCTAGCAATAAAATAATGTTATTATTTAAAACTATTCTATTTAAATAACATTACTCGTAACGTTTATGAAATCAGTCATCACGCTTTTTTTATTGTTTTTTACCTCTGTATGCACGGCCGTTGATGTAGGTGAGCCTGCCCCTAATTGCGAATTAAATCAGCTTTCTAAAGCTAAACCTGTGCAATTAGCAAACCTTGGCAAAGTGACTTATATTGACTTTTGGGCGTCTTGGTGCGGTCCTTGTGAAAAATCGATGCCTTTTTTAGAAGACACAAACACTGAACTTAATGGCAAAGACTTTAAATTAATCGCCGTTAATTTAGATGAATCAAAAAAAGACGCTGAGCAATTCTTAAAAAAACATAACGTTAACTTTACTATTGCTGCCGATCCAGACAATGAATGCGCTAACACGTATGGTGTCGTTGTAATGCCGTCTTCTTATTTAATCGATAAAAAGGGCAAAGTGAGACATGTGCAATTGGGATTTAATGAGGAAGATAAAAAAGAAGTGCGCGAACTCATCAATAAACTCTTAGCTGAATAGTTAGGTTTAATAAAGTTTACGCAATCTGCTTACCCACCCACAAACCCAAGCCACTGACTAACAACACGGCTAAGCTATTAGCCACAAATATCGTTAGGATAACGGTGGTATGTGTTTCTAACGCATACCCTTGTTCTAACAAGAAAAAAATGATGTATAACCCAGATAAAGTTAAATAGATGCCCACTAACAGCACCATCAGGGCGGCCCGATAATCTAAAGCCAACTCCACTTTCTGTAAAATTAAAGTGGCAATAATCCCGATCAAAAAAGCCCCAATCGCATTAACGATTAGTAAAGCATAAGGCAAAACTACTTCACCCCAATGAATAATCCCACCGGAAGCAAATAACCATCTCCCTAACAACAAACCTAGCCACACCGCGATTAAACAGCCCAACACACTCAGCAAAACGTTTAAGCCCGCTTTAATTAAATTACCCTGCTCTAGCAAATAAATTGTTTCTAACGAGAAGGTAGAAAAGGTAGTAAAAGCGCCGATGAAACCCACCAAGATAGCCGCTCTATATTCTGCGGCGATGGCGATACGTTGCAATATTAAAGCCTCTGTTAACAAGCCTATTAAGAATGAACCCACCAAATTAACCGCTAATGTACCATAAGGGAAGCCACGCCCTAACCACTGGTATAAACCGGCGGACATTAAAAAACGGATAACGGCTCCAAAGGCCCCCCCTAGAGCAATAGAGATCAATTGATTCATGTTAATATTTAATAAAGTGTTCTCGGTAGTATTGTAATTCTTCTATCGATTCAATAATGTCATCTAAGGCTTGATGGGTAGACTCTTTATTAAAACCGTCTTTCACATGTGGTGCCCAGCGTGCTGCCAATTCTTTTAGAGTGGACACATCAATACTACGGTAATGAAAATACGCTTCTAACTGGGGCATATAGCGATATAAAAAGCGTCTATCTTGTCCAATACTGTTGCCGCACATAGGTGATGTATTGGCGGGTACCCAGTGTTTTAAGAACTCGATGGTTTGTAATTCTGCATCAGCGTCATGAATAGTAGACGTCTTAACACGCTCTATTAAACCGGATTGCCCATGATGAGTTTGGTTCCACTCATCCATTGCGGCTAATGCCGCATCAGATTGCTTAACCGCCATAACGGGCCCTTGGGCCAGTATATTTAGATTTTTATCAGTGACGATGGTTGCTATTTCTATGATTAAATCTGTGTCCGGATTTAAACCTGTCATTTCGAGGTCTATCCAAATAAGATTCTCCGAATCTTGTGTCATTTATTGATTCCATTGTAAAAAATGTTAAGGTTAGTGTAGCATTGGCGAATATTTACGTCTAACTCTTAACACTCATAAACTGACTGATGAATGACTTTACTATTATCTTTTTAATCGCGCTACTCCTCTCAAATGCCGTTCAATTCTGGTTGGCTAAACGACATGCTAATTTCGTGGCTCAACATAAAAATGCAGTACCTGAAGCCTTTAAAGATAAGGTGCCTTTAGCCGCCCATCAAAAAGCCGCAGATTACACACAAGCCAAATTAAGCCTAAATAACATCAACGAGATTTTAAGCATCGTTATCTTACTAGGTGTCACTTTAGGTGGTGGTATCAATTGGGCATTTGCCTACACCTCAACCGTCATTAGCTCACCCCTATGGGCAGGCGTCGTCGCCACTGCGGGCATCTTTTTAGCGATGACCGTATTGGATATTCCTAGTAGTCTTTTTCAAACATTTGTTATTGAAGAAAAGTTTGGCTTTAATAAAAGCTCTATTGGGCAATTCATCAAAGATTTTGTCATGCAATTAACCTTGGGTGGCTTGATTGGCTTACCTATCTTGGCTTTAATCTTATGGGTGATGGACAATGTAGGCTCTACTTGGTGGATTTGGGCTTGGGGCATCATTATGGCCTTCTCTTTACTAATGAGCTGGCTTTACCCTACGTTAATCGCACCTTTATTTAATAAATTTACCCCGATGCCAGAAAGTGCTTTAAAAGACCGCATCCAAGGTTTATTGGCGCGTTGTGGTTTTAATAGCCAAGGCATTTTTATTATGGATGGCTCTAAAAGATCAGGCCATGGCAATGCGTACTTTACCGGCTTAGGTAATAACAAACGCATCGTATTTTTTGATAATTTGGTTGAATCTTTAGAAGACGAAGAGTTAGAAGCGGTATTAGCCCACGAGCTCGGCCATTTTAAATGTAAACACGTCGTAAAAATGTTGATTTCAACGTCTATCATGAGCTTAATTAGTCTGGGTATCTTAGGCTGGTTAATTGATCAAGATTGGTTCTATACGGGCTTAGGTGTGTCTTTAGAACAAAAATCTCACGCGACAGCGTTGTTGTTATTTATGTTGGTATCTTCTACTTTTACGTTTTTTATGCAACCTATCAGCGCTTATTTTCAACGTAAATTTGAGTTTGAAGCCGATAGTTTTGCGGCAGAGCATGCCCAAGCCAGTAAATTGATTAGTGGACTCGTTAAGCTTTATGAAGAAAACGCTAACACCTTAACCCCTGACCCCTTGTATTCGGCTTTTCATTACAGCCACCCCCCTGCCGCCATCCGAATTGCTCACTTAAATTCTAAATCATAGTGGCTGAGTTACAAGAAGGCCTAGTCATAGCGCATCTAGGCCAAGGTATTGCCGTTGAACACGACGGCAATATCATTCTTTGCCAAACCTTAAGACGCTTAGATACCGTTGCAGTCGGCGACAAAGTCCTTTGGTCTCTCGCCGCTCCTGATCAAGGCAGGATAGAAGAAATCTTGCCTAGGCGCTCTGTATTAGCCAGACCCTCAAAAAATGACAAGCTACGGCCTGTGGCGGTTAACCTTGATCGTATCTTTGTGGTCTTTGCCGTAGAACCGCACTGTGACTTTTTATTACTCGATCAATATCTCGTTATTTGTGAAAACAATAATATTGATGCTACTTTAATCCTTAATAAAACTGATCTATATCAATCAGAAGAGATAGAAACGGAGTTAAAGACTTACACCGACCTAGGTTATACACTGTATCGCGTAAGTGCTAAAGAAAATAGGGGCCTAGACGAGCTTAAAGCCGCCTTAAAAGACCAAGTCAGCATGTTAGCAGGACAATCAGGTGTGGGTAAATCTTCTTTGACCAATACTATCATCCCCGACAAAGCCGTTAAAACAAATACCATCTCAGCGACCACTAAACATGGTCGACACACGACGACTGCGGCTACGCTTTATCATTTACCTGAGGGTGGGGATTTAATCGACAGCCCTGGGGTGGCTATTTTTGGTTTAGCAGGCCTATCAGAGCATCAATTAGCCCATGGTTATCGTGAGTTTCAACCCTATATAGACCATTGTCAGTTTAATGATTGCCGACATTTAAAAGATAAAGGCTGTGCAATTATTGCTGCGGTAGAAAACACTGAGATATCAATGAGTCGTTATGACCGTTTTTTAAAGCTAAGAGAGAAAATGGCTTTAAAAAATTAATTAAATGCTGTTTTCTGGCGATATAAACTCAACACTTGTCTTACATAGTTTTGAGTTTCTGGATAAGGCGGAATTTGATTATTATTGCGGAGTACTGCATTTTCGCCCGCATTATAAGCAGCGAGTGCTAACCCTAAATTAGGTTTAAATAAATTGATGAGATACTTTAAATAACGCGTACCCCCATCGACATTTTGATGTGGATTCGTCCGATCAAACACACCAAAGCGTTTAGCGGTATCGGGCATTAATTGCATCAAGCCCACTGCGCCCTTAGGAGATTGAGCGGTCACATTATAAGCGGACTCTGTTTCTATTACGGCCCGAACCAACCTTGAATCGACTTGGTGTTTGTAGGCTGTTTGCTCTATAAAATGATCAAAGTTATTTTCGTTGGGTGTGATTAAATGACCCAAGCTCATAGGATCATAATCATCTCTTCTATCATCAACAGGAGGCACTTCTTTTAAAACACGTCCAGGTCGCGGCACACTTTTAATAATGCGTTGATAAAGATCATTCCGAGGCTTATCAGTATAAAAAACACTCCCATGACTATCGATGAACTTGTACACATCCGCCATCGACGACTGACTAAAAGCTATCACCAATACCATCAACCCACATTTAATCATAATAAAAGACCTACTCGGTCTTAACCACCACTGCTTTTGCGGCTTTAAGCGCTTTTTTGCGAGCTTCTTCAGTCGTGCTTGCAGTGGCTAATGCCACACCCATACGTCTATGGACATACGCTTCTGGCTTACCGAATAATCTAACCGCTGTGTCTGGATCAGCGAGTGCTTCAGCAAGTCCGTCATACACCACACATTTAGCATCAACACCGCCTAAAATAACCGCACTAGCACCGGGTTGTTGTAATTTCGTGTTAACCGGTAAGCCTAAAATAGCTCTTGCGTGCAGTTCAAATTCACTTTGTTTTTGGGTCGCCATAGTCACCATGCCTGTATCATGAGGCCGTGGACTGACTTCACTAAACCACACTTGATCCCCTTTGATAAACAGCTCTACACCAAATAGACCTAAACCGCCGATTTCATGGGTCACCTTGTGCGCAATATCTTGCGATAACTTTAAAGCCGCCGCTGTCATGATTTGCGGTTGCCAACTCTCACGGTAATCACCGTTCTCTTGCACATGCCCTATCGGCTCACAATAATAAGTTTGGACCACACCTGCTGTATCTAGGGCACGCACCGTTAATAAGGTAATCTCAAAATCAAAATCTATCTTGGCTTCTACAATCACTTTACCGGTATCAACACGACCACTGGATTTTGCATAATCCCAAGCGGCTTGTAACTGATCAGCGGTCTTAACCATAGACTGACCCTTACCGGATGACGACATGGTAGGCTTAATAAAACACGGATAACCAATTCCGCCGTTGACAGCCGCTTGTAACTCAGCAAAGTTTTCGGCAAAGGCGTAAGCAGAGGTGGGTAACATTAAATGTTCTGCCACCAATGTTCTAATACCTTCTCTATTCATGGTCAATTGAATAGCACGCGCATTAGGAACAACGGTGCACAAACCTTCGGCTTCAATTTCAGCAAGCGCTTGCGTCGCAATGGCTTCTATTTCTGGAATTATAAAATGTGGCTTTTCTTGGGCGATCAGTTTTTTAACGGCATCGCTATCCGTCATATCAATCGCATAACTACGATGCGCAACCTGATGAGCGGGGGCATTTTCGTATCGGTCAACAGCAATTACTTCTAAGCCGTAGCGTTGTAAACAAATGGCGACTTCTTTACCTAACTCACCACTACCGAGTAATAAAGCCTTCGTTGCGCCAGAGGTTAATGCTGTACCTATTGTCATTTAGAATCCGCCAAGTAATTATCTATATCTTCTTTTGAAAAACCAATCTTTCTAGCCACACGATCCGCATGACTCACCCGAGAAACACCGGATATTAATTTATAAGTCGGTAAATCATCCGCAAACTCTACTTGTCTAGCCAAACCGATACGTTTTTTAACAAATTGATCAACTAACTGATGATTATGGGTAATTAATATTGTGCTATTACCTTTACGATAAAAGCCATCTAATACATTAGCTGAAGACTCCAGCTTTTCTTCAAAGGTTGTACCTTCTGATAACTCGTCTAAGACCACCAAACTTTTAGGAGTAGTCGCTAAGAATATATCTTTAGTACGTTTTAATTCTGTACCAAAACGACCTTCACCATCATTAAGATGACTTACTTCTGAAACCTGATAAAAGATTCTATCCGCTACTGTCATGGTTGCTGCTTGAGAAGGCACGTAGCAACCAATTTGCGCTAAGACTTGAATCTGGGTAATCGTCTTACAAAAGGCGGTTTTACCACCGCTATTAGGCCCCGTAATCAGTACCAGTTTATCATCTTCCAAGACAAAATCATTGCCCACATAAGCGGGTTGACCTTTACCTAATACCGGATTTTTAGCATCCGTTAGATTAATCTGATGATGTTCACCCGCTATCAAATTAGGTAACACCGTAGTGCTCTCAAAGGCATCAGCAAACTTAATAAAGGCCATTAGTTCATCTAACTGACCCAAAGCATCTAGGGTCTCTGCGACTTCATCTGACTGTCTATAAATATTTCTTAACGGAATGATACAACTATCCCTATCAAAACCGCCGACCACGGGATAATAAACCAATAATAAAGGGATAAAAAATATAGAGAACGTCGGTATAGCTTCCGCTGAAAGATTAAACATATCAGTCGGGAAAAAGTGCGTTAACGCCCACACTGCGCCAAAGAACAGCGCGATTAATAGGGGTTTAAATAAATTAGGCTTAAAAATAATAGCAGGAGACAAGGAGTTATGTCTTTCAAGCTTGGATTGAATGCCTGCTTCAGCTATATATACTGGCCCCGTCATTAAAGAGTATGCTCGTGAACTGGAAAACGCTTTAATCTTATCAAACAACCCTTTTAAATACGGGCTATTAGGCGTACCCATATCGTTAACTTGATCCACTAAATCTAAGAGTAAACGTACCCCTCTTTTATATTGTAGATAACCATAACCCTCAATTTCGTGCTCTTCTCTGGCGGTACCAAATGAGCCTAAAAAGTCACCGAATAACAGCAAATAAAAGTTTTTTTCTTGATAGGTAGCTGTTTCTAAGATATTTTCTACAGCCAGCCTTAAGCCTTCATGTTCACGTAATTCAATTAAAGCATCTTGTTTAGTTTGTAACGCAGTTATATCATCAGAAGGTTGAGTTAATGACCGATATAAAGTAGCTTGGCCTATCGTTGTCGTAGCATGGTTGACTGCATCAAATACTTTATCAACTTCAATCGTATTAAACGCGCTTTCGTCTAATACACCCGCCCCTGTTTCTAAAGGCTGAGTAGATTTAACGGTCGGCCATGCGCCTTGCCAGCTTTGTAGTATGGTTTTTATTGTCATTATTATTTCCCATTCATCGTTAATTAAGCAGAACGTTTGTAAGACTATTTAACCGTTAAATCTTATAACCTAGGCTCAAGTATTTTTATAAAAGCCGATACTTGGGCATCAGAATCATTTAAACAGGCAATATAACGATACGCTTCACCACCCGCTTCTATAAACACGGATTTGTTTTCCATAGCAATTTCTTCTAGGGTTTCTAAGCAATCGACTGCGAAACCGGGGCACACTAAATCAACGGCTTTAACACCTAACTCAGGTAATTCTTCTAAAGTATCTACGCAATAAGGCTTTAACCATTCGGCTTTACCAAAGCGCGATTGAAACACGATTTTCCATTCATGTTCGGCAAGCCCTAATTTTTCTGCTAATAAATGCGCTGTTTTATGACATTGATGGAAGTAAGGGTCACCCTTTTTAGTTAACATCTCGGGTAAACCATGAAATGACATGACTAATAATTCATTTTTAGGTTGCACCTGCCAGGCCTGTTGAATGGATTCAGCAAGTGCTGAGATGTAATTTACATCATCATGATAATCACTAATGAACTGAAAACTTGGAATATGCCACCAGTGATTCAATTCTTTGATTAAATCATCGTAAATAGAAGCCGTGGTGGTTGAGGAATACTGCGGATACAAAGGCAACACGACTACATCAGTCACACCTTGCTCTTTAAACTCTTTTAAGCGTGTCGCAATAGAAGGCTCACCATAACGCATCGCGTAATCGGTTATTACCCCTTTTTCGGCTAGTTGAGGAGCCAACTTTTCGGTTAATTCTCGTGTTAAATAGGCTAGAGGTGAACCCTTTTCATGCCATATCTTTTGGTAGGCCTTCGCTGACTTACTCGGTCTAAACGGCAAGATAAAACAATTAAGAATGATCCACCAGATGGGCCTAGGGATATTAACGACCCTAGGATCCCCTAAAAAGTCTGCTAAAAAGCGTCTAACGGCTTTAGTCGTCGGTGCGGTGGGTGAACCAAGGTTTGCTAAGATAACAGCCGTTTTTTTTGTCATACCTACACTATCGATTAATTAGATTTAAAAATTCTGAACGCGTATTTATTTCTTTACGGAATATACCCGTCATAACAGAAGTGGTCATCACTGAATTTTGCTTCTCGACACCGCGCATCATCATGCACAAATGTTTAGCTTCAATGACTACTGCAACACCCCGAGCTCCCGTTGATAATTCAATGGCATCCGCTATTTGTTTAGTTAATACTTCTTGAATTTGTAGGCGTCTTGAGTACATATCAATGACACGTGCTACTTTTGATAAGCCTAGAACTTTTCCTTGTGGCAAGTAACCCACATGGCATTTGCCAATAAACGGTAATAAATGATGTTCGCATAAAGAATACAGTTCAATATCCTTCACTATCACCATATCTTCTGTGTCTGCAGAAAAAATCGCGCCATTTAAAACCTCTTCTAAGGTTTTCTCATAACCGTTATTTAAAAACTTAAAGGCTTTTGCGGCTCTTTTAGGTGTATCGATTAAACCTTCACGGGTTAAATCTTCTCCTACGGCTTGAATAATGCCAGCGAAATGCTCTTCCATGGTGTTCTGTCTCTCAAAATGAAAATGGCTAAAAGTATAGCATTACCTATGAGGCTAGGGCCACACTTACTCAACCCCTTATATTACAGGGTATACTCTAAAGCCCTTAAGATAACAGTCTCATCCGCACCGACTTTGCTCACATTTTCACTAATGTATCTACGCCAACCTCTAGCACCGGGTTCACCATGAAACAAACCCAAGATATGTCGTGACACATTATTTAAACGTAACCCCAAGCGGAGTTGCTCTTGTATATAAGGGATCAACATCAGCACGATATCTTGGCGTGACACCATTTCTTTTATATCACCATAAAGTAGATTGTCCACTCCAGCCAAGATATAAGGATTTTGATAGGCTTCTCGCCCTACCATAACACCATCCACCTGACCCAACATCCCAGATGCTTGCTCTAATGTAGTTATACCGCCGTTAATAATAATCTCTAACCCCGAGAAATCACGTTTTAACTGATAAACGCGTTCATAATCTAAGGGTGGCACTTCACGATTTTGCTTAGGCGATAAGCCTTTTAACCAAGCCTTTCTGGCATGCACAATAAAAGTCTTACATCCCGTATCTGCTATGGTACCTATAAATTGCACTAACTCTTCGTAAGAGTCTTTGTCGTCAATACCAATTCTAGATTTAACCGTCACAGGTATGGACGCGACTTGGGACATCGCCGCAATACACTCTGCGACCAATGCTGGCTCTGCCATTAAACAGGCACCAAAACTACCGTTCTGCACGCGATCACTCGGGCAACCGACATTTAAATTAATCTCGTCATAGCCGTATTCTTCAACCATTTTGGCGCACACTGCTAAATCTTTAGGGTTACTACCCCCTAATTGAAAAGCCACCGGATTTTCTGATGCATTAAACTGCAAAAAACGATGTTTATCGCCATGAATTAAAGCCCCCGTAGTGACCATCTCGGTATATAACAAGGCATGTTGAGACAATAAACGATGGAAGTAACGACAGTGTCGATCCGTCCAATCTAACATCGGGGCAACACTAAACCGTCTATTAATGATATTAGGATTCATAAGGGTATAAAGGGGGATAAAAAGGGATAATATTGACTAATCAATACGCTTTATGTAAGCTCAATACTTATTAAGCGTATTGAATACAGCATCAATAAGAAAAGTAACTAACGACAGTTAAATTAAAGACAGCAACCAATAACTCCGCTCTGGATAATTAATGTCACGAACAGGCAACTCTATGAAGCCTTGTTTACTATACAAATTACGCATTCCCTCTGCTCTAATATCTGTTCGTCCTAGCCGAAAAGCAAACTTATTTTGTTTTAACTCCCTAAGCAAAGCGGCTGATAATTGCTCTGCAACACCTAATCTTCGATAGCTTGCTCTTACTCCCAGTCCACCCACATAAAAAGTACGCTGGTTATTATGAGCTAAAAAATCCAACTCATGACCACCAGAAATTTTAAAAAAAGTCTGATCACGAGGATCATCAGACTTCACAACCAACTCCTGACCGAGAATATAACCTATCAACTGACCGACTTGTTTATGCTTTGCGGTGATGAGTATAGAATTTTTCCTCATCATTTCGACACCCAGTCCAAACATAATTCTTCCGGCAGAGAAACTCTCATTCCAAGGGACTTCACTAAATACTTCGCAAATTATCTCTGCCAAATCTGAAATTAATACACCGTGTTGATCTGCTCTTAAATCACTTAAGGTGATTACATCAACATCATAAACGTTACTCATTATTAATTAAAATACCTAGATTAGTCGCCATGTTAGCAAGACTCTTTTGTAAAAAACAATATTGACTATAACCCAAGCTTTCAAAATCAGCTAAGTAACACAGTTGAGGGTATAGATCGACCTTATTTGACAGAACCATTGACTTCACAGGAATTAATAACCTTATCTACCAGAGTTGTTTAGGCGGCGTGGGGTATTTTTATTGGTGTAATGGAGATCGTCGTTTTTTGACGCGCTTGCCAAAGATCGTATTCTGCTTGCATGCGTATCCATGTTTCTGCGGTGGGTCCACCGATCCACGCTTCAAGTCTTAAGGCCATTTCTGCACTAATAGCGGCTTTGCCGTTAATGACGCGTGATAACGCAACGCGGGACACACCCAACTGAGTGGCGGCTTCGGTAATGCTAATATCGAGTTCGGGTAAGATATCTTCTTTAGCAATAACTAATACCTCAACTCTTTTACCTATTGGCAAATTTAAAGTTTACTTAATGTTAACTGCTGAAGATTGTCCACGGTGATAATCTCTTTATAAGCATACATAATTTTTCCTTGAAACATAAGACTATAAAAATACCAGTATATTTTAAAACTGACAATATACGTAAACAATTGTGGTATTTCACCTTTACACCGGTAAAACCAACACATTATCTTGTACTTTAAGACGGAGATTATTCTTATGAACCACCTCTGCCCAATTACGATACTCTGAAGGAGGATCATAGGTATTATTAAAAGAATCATACTGTCCCTCAATACCGGTAAGTACTGTCATTGAATTAGTGGCTGCGGCCTTAACGCCATCATCTGTACACCGATGACCGGTATAAAAATCATTACCTGACCACGACACATGATCCCAAGCCACAATTCTAAATAACACATAATCAACGGACTCATTACCAGTATCATTTCTTAACAATGCACCTGGTGTAAAAAGATCTCAGGTGTCAATTTAAGCTGGGTAATTATAAAAACTAGGTAAGGTTAATAGATATCAGCCGAATAAAGTGCTAAACTTAGTTCAACTTAGTTTAAGAGGTGGTTATGTATCAAATCAATATTCATCAGGCTAAAACACACTTATCAAAATTAGTTGAAGAAGTAGCTCTGGGTGAAGAAATAATTATTGCTAAAGCAGGAAAACCCATCGCGAAATTAGTACCAATTGATAAACCGAAACCAAATGTTCGCTTGCCAGGTAGCATGAAACATCAAATTAAATTTGCAGATAATATTAATCAGTCTATGAGCAATGCCGAATTAGCTTTATGGCTAGACTCACCCATTTTTCCTAATGATGATAAAAACTCAAACAACCAATGAAACTACTTCTAGATACGCATATTCTTCTATGGTGGTTAAGTGACAATGAACAATTATCATCCAAAGCGCGTGAACTTATTAGTAAACCGGATAACGACATTTATATCAGTCATATTTCTTTATGGGAAATCCAAATCAAGGTAATGACAGGAAAATTAGAAGTTGATTTGAATAACTTAATTACTCAATTACCACAAAACAACTTCTTGCAACTGCCTTCTCATACTGATCATATTTTATGTTTGGCAAAGTTACCACTTTATCACCAAGACCCGTTTGATAGAATGCTAATAGCTCAAGCCTTGAGTGAACCTTTAAATTTAATCACTCATGATAAATATGTTGCTATGTACAGTGAATCAATCATATTAGTTTAAAATCTAGTCCAAAAAGCCGATATCTCCCTTTCAAAACTCAACATTTAAAGAGTATGACTTGTCACTTCAATCTGAATAATAGCCTTTACACACCTATATCAAAGTAGATATAACAATCACTAAATTAGCAATGTTAATCAGCTTCAAAACCATGCTGCCGATAGCCTTGCCTGATAAAGTTTAAATAATGATCATTAACCAACGCGTCTTCAGTTAACTTGTTTGGATGCGCTATATACACATGACCCAATTAGGGGTTGTCGCCAGTTGTAGTATGAAATGGGATACCTAGTCTTAAATAATCTAGTTGATTATTTTTAATAGAATTTGCTCTGGTGTCGAGCACGGGATTGGGGAATTTTTATAATCTTTAATATTACGAGTAACAATAATGTCTGCATTACAGGCTATTGCTGAAGCACATTGCATTGCATCTTCAAAATCATTAAATTTCAACTCTAATGCAGTAAATAAATCTTTATTTGCCACATTAGCAATAATTAAAAAACCACATAACTCACCAATAAATTTTTTACTTCGCTCTTTATTGATACCTTTAGAAGTGAGATAAAAGAAGTTAGCTATTGAATGCCAAGCAATAAAACCTGAGCTTTTATTTACCCTCAAGATAATCTAATAATTGACTGGATGCTTGGTAAAAAGGCTCTCTTTTTAAACCAATATCAATTAACACATCATAATCAACAAAAATTCTCATAACTGATAATGTTGTTTTAAATAATCAAGTCTTGTATCTGACTGTTCTTCTTTATCATTTAAATCAAATTGCCCTTTCCAACGCTGAGAAAAACTTAATTCATTTTGCTTAGGTTCCTTTGAAGCTGGTTCATTAGAAGACAGAAGTGTATCTTCTAGAAAAGTGATTAGAACCTTCATCCTATTACTTGTCGGAGCAGACTCTTGCAAAATAACCTGCCCATTCTCATAAATACCGCTAATTGTTTTGTACATATTGATATCCATCTTGTACTAACTTTATGGATAATAATAATAATACTACAGGGTTACTCCAGAAGTAAAAAATGTTATTACAGACGACCTATTTTGTCGTCAGACCTCTTTATAGTCATACTCGTCGACCGGAAAATATTTCTGGTTCTTAAACACTGATGAGGAATTAAGATGTCAAATTTAGCTTTTGAAATAGGTTTTGATCACTATCTGTTTAAACTACCCTTAGACATTACTCGCTTAATGCGTACAGAGCCGAGTTTGATCCCTTTTTAACTTAAATCACGGTGTTTTGGGAGTCTACTAAAATCATCAATAACTTGAATCACATTAAACACAGATTCATTCCAATGCCACAAAACAAGATTTTGATTATTTGTATTACATCCTGGCGCAAAACTACGCACTAAAACACCAGCAATATTTAAAGTTTGCAATCTTTCAGCCAATTGCCACGAGGGGGGCACTTGATTTTGCGTGGAAAAATCCTCCCAAGGACAGCCTAA
>CANGLL010000004.1 GCA_947454605.1 Methylococcaceae bacterium
TAAGATTATCTATATCCCAAATACCATTAAATAATTGAGCATGAATTTACAAAAAGTAACACGGAGTCGTGTTTCTTTTCCTAAAACTGAGGATTTAATGAAATTGTTTTATTTGCCTCTCTACGCCAAGCAATAAATGGACAATGCAACTAAAAGATTCGAAAACTTAGCTAAATAGGTTTAATATTCAATCTGAGAACAGAATGCCACTGCAATAATATATCATTATTTACATAAAATTTTGGATACCCTGAATTCAGATTCTTAAGCACCATTAAGTTTCTCTTTATCACATAGTATGATATTTGGCTGATTATTAGCCACAACCTTAAGACTCTCTACCCTATGGTTAAGTTATCAATTCTAATCTTTACCCTTATAACGCTTCAAGGTTGTACTACGAATTTAGACCATTCTAGTCATGAAGAATCGAACGAATATTTCCAAGATGCATCCAATTGCAATGAATCCAGCCAAGAAATGCAAACCATGAATGTGCCGACTGGCGTCACCCAAACCACCCTAGAGATTCCTATTGAATTAGATAAAGGTAAATACATTGAGTGCATGAAACTAAAAGGTTGGAATTCATTACCCATTAAAACATTCGAAGTTGAAAACTTAAAGTCTCACTGTAAGAAACTTAATCAAGAAAACCCTGATTCACCCAAAAACCAGAAAGAATGCTTAGAAAAAAATAAGCTTAATATAGAGGTCATTACCAATCCATAAAGGAATTAACTTGACACTAGTACTGTTTTTTTAAAATATTACAAATCACTACCATTAACTAAATTTCATATTAATTTAATAAATCTGCAATATTAGTGAAACATTTCTAGACTAGTTTAAAAGGCTCCAAAAACTATTATCAGGACCCATTTAATGTTTAGTTTAAAATTTAATAACCAAAAACAGCAAACTCTACTTGTTGCATGTTTAACGCTTGCTTCAGCGTGTTACTCGGCATCTTCTTTTGCTGCACAAGACCGCGTTATCTTAACTTTTTCTACAGTAGGTGACTCTAGACAAGACCCACAAAACATTGACCCATCAACTGTAATAGCATCTCAAGTGGGCGTAGGTAATTGCCAAATTCCCTCTGGAACTGGCCTAACTGCAAATCCAGGCTTATCAGGACAAGACTGCAAATGGTTACAAAACACTGCAGCATGGTCTCGAATTATTCGTGCTATACAAGAACAAAAATCACAAATGTTATTCTTTAACGGTGACATGATTATGGGTTACGGTAAAGCGGGTGCGCCTGTAGTTCGTACCGGTACAAATGCAGCAACTGCAACTACTGAAGTAACTATCGCTAATCCTAGTGTAGATGATGTAATTAATGCAGATATTATGCAAATCTACAAACAATATGGTTTTTGGAGAGGCATGGTTTCTAACTTAATGGAAACAGGTACTTATCTTGTTCCTGTTCCTGGTAATCATGAAACACAATGTAAGCGTTGTGGTAAAACAGCCCAAATTGAAAATGAAAATGCATGGCGTGACAACATGGGTGATTTGATTCTTGATACTGATAGATTCACAAAATTAGTGGGCACTGCTGCAACAAACTTCTCTACATACGCATTACCAGCTGTTGGTAATGATGGCATTACTACAGACCAATCACAATTAAGCTATTCATTTGATGTAGGTCAATCACATTTCGCTATCATTAACACTGACGCTGTTGGTAAAGATGGCTATGCTCCTACTAGTTGGTTAGAAGCTGATTTAAGCGCTGCTGAATTACGTGGTGTAAAGAGAAATTTCGTTTTTGGTCATAAATCTGCTTATTTCTATGCTTACGCAGGCTCAGCACCCAGCAGTACATCTTCATTAGATAATAAAGATAGTATAGCTGCTGCAACTTTCTGGACTACTATTAACAATCATAAAGCAACTTACTTCTGTGGCCATGAACATATCTATAATGTTTCAAGACCTAGCTTATTAAATTCTTATCAAGTGTTAGTAGGTGCAGGTGGATCTCCATTTGAAACATCAACAGCAACCTCTGTTGTAAATGATCGTATGTACTCTTGGGCAACTGTGAAAGTATATCAAAGTGGTAAAGTAGTATTAAACACCTACGGCTTTGATCCAACGATGAATCATCCAATTGTAAAATTAGAAACAATTAATTTGACTCATTTGTAAACTTAATTAATGAAAGCATAATGTAATAACTAAAAAGCCAATGATTGAAAAAACCAGCGGCTTTTTTTCGAATTCTAAAAAATATTATGTGCGACAAATTGTCGCACTTTTTTGTAGACAAGCGAATTTCTTTACTTTAGAATGCACACACCTTAAGAGAGGTACCAAAGTTTTTAAGGAACTTTGTCCTTCTATAGGAGGAGGAAAGCGGCCAGATTGATTTGGCAAAATAACAAGAAAAATCGCTACTTAATTGAAACTGCTATGCACCCAGCAGTCGTCCATACAATAAAAAATACAGGACGGAGCCCACTATAGGTGGGCTTTTTTATGCCCGTTAGTTTCTAACTGTTTTAAGAGGTATAACGATGCTAAATATTAATCTGCCCGGCTTTACCTTAGTCTTATTGAGCGCTTTAAGCACCCACTGTTTAGCCGCCGACCCTATCGCGCTACGCTGGTCTCAAGTATCCCAACCTACATTAACCTCCTCCCCCCAAAGCATTGGCACTTATACTTCGGGCTGTATTAGTGGAGCCGTTTTAGTACCTGCCACTGGTATGGGTTATCAAATCATGCGCCCTTCTAGAAAGCGCGCTTTTGGACATCCTGAGCTTAAAAACTTTATTGTTAATTTAGGACAAACCGCCAGCCATCAAAATTTAGGAAATATATTAATCGGCGATTTAGGGCAAGCCCGTGGCGGACCTACTGTTAGTGGTCACCGTAGTCATCAAACAGGCTTAGATGTGGATATTTGGTTTTTATCATCTCAACATGCCAACACACATACGCTCAGTTATGATGAAAGAGAAAGTTGGTCAGCGCCGTCTGTCCTGTTAAAAAACACTATTTACCTAGACCCTAGACAGTGGTCAAAAACGAATGAATCCGTTCTAGCGGCTGCCGCCTCAAGACCCGAAGTGGATCGGATTTTTGTGAACCCCAGTATTAAACGTGAGCTTTGTATGAAATATTACAAAGAAGATTGGTTACGAAAAATTCGCCCTTGGTGGCATCATGATGATCACTTTCATGTGCGTTTAAAGTGTCCTGTTGGAAATCCGAACTGCCAAACTCAAGAAGCTTTGCCCGCAGGGAATGGCTGTGATGCAGGACTGGCATGGTGGTTTACTGAAGAGGCAAAACACCCTACTCCTAGCCCTATCTTAACTAAACCCGCAGAGTTACCCAAGCTTTGTGAAGCGGTCTTGCATCAATAGATTTTTATTTAGTATCGATCCATTGATAGATTTCTGTTAACGTCGGATCACATTTACAACAGCTGGTTCCACAGGCTTTATCATTGGATAACTTAAGCAGACTGCCTTTATTTATCCAGCGCTGCATCATGCCGCGTAGGGCGTCTGCATCACAGTTAAAATGATTAACCAAGTCCGCTAGTGCGACGCTAGGCCTTTGTTTGAGATAATCTCTTAAATCAGACAAGATCATACTTAAATGCCCGAAGTAGCCACTTTTTGCTGAAGTTTACCACTCCACCATAAGCCCGCTATAACCGTTGTAAATATCATCAGCAAAGCAGTAATCCACGTACTCGAATAAACCGGGTGCTGGGCAAAAGTAACCGATTGGTAGAATATTGTTGCCGTTGAATAGGCGATACCTGTCGTCCAAAAAACAACAAATACAGCCCAACCCGCACTGGTCTCTCTATAAATGGCCGCCGTTGCTGCAACACAAGGTGCATAGAGTAAGATGAACAACAAATAGGCAAAAGCACCTGCCTTACCATCAAAACTTTGCTGCATAGCGGCAAAGGTATTTGCATTAACGGCTTGCTCGCTGGCTGCCGCGCTTAAATCATCAACTTTCCCAATGTTTAACCCCAATGGATCTAAAACATGATCCGCCAATTTAGTTAAGTTTGCAGGAATGGTTGCACACGCGGCCATTAGACTATCTTTAAGATTAAACGCTGTTTGTTGCTGGGGTTCAGTGGTTAATATTTGGCTATACAATGCATCTAGCGTCCCGACAACCGCTTCTTTTGCCAATACGCCTGTAAAGATACCGACTGTGGCTGGCCAGTTTTCATTCTCTATACCCATGGGTTTAAAAGCGGGGGTTAATGTACGCCCTATTTCACTGAGGACCGATTTATTACTATTTTCTTGATTAAAGCTACCGTCAGTACCTAAAGCATTTAAAAAATTTAATACGATCACCATAGGCACAATAACCTTACCCGCATTCATTATAAAAGCGTGTAATCTATCCCAGGTGCGTATCATAACGCCTTGTAAGGTCGGCATATGATAAGCGGGCAATTCCATAATAAACGGCGCTGACTCCCCTTTAAATAGCGTATGACGCATAATTAAGCCTGTTAATACTGCGATGGCTATGCCCACTAAATACAACCCAAAGACCAAATTCTGTCCGCCAACGGGGAAGAAAGCAGCCGCAAATAAAGCATAGACCGGTAAACGAGCACCGCATGACATAAAGGGATTCATTAAATTCGTTAAAATTCTATCCCGCCTATTTTCTAAGGTTCTTGTTGCCATAATGGCCGGAACATTACATCCAAAACCTACAATCATGGGCACGAAGGATTTACCCGGCAAGCCAATCATGCGCATAAATCGATCCATTACAAAAGCGGCTCTTGCCATATAGCCTGAATCTTCTAAGGCTGACAAAAACATAAACAACAATCCTATGATCGGGATGAATGTCGCAACCACTTGTATACCCGACCCAACGCCTTTTGTAAGTAGAACGATTAACCACTCAGGACAATAAATAGACTTAAGCTCAACACCTAACCCATCAATTAATAATGCACCTACGGATTGATCAAAGAAATCAACAAATGCAGTCCCTAAGTTTATGGTAAACATAAACATCGTATACATCACTAACAAGAAAATAGGGATACCTAAATAACGATTTAGGACGAGGGTATCTATCTTTTCTGTTTTATGACGACTGACTTCATCTAAACGACAAACGGCAGATTTAATCATTAGATTTACAAAGCCATAACGCGCATCTGCAGCGAGTATATCTATTTCATCCGCTGTTTCAGCTTCAACTTTTATTTGTAATTCACAAACAAGAGGCCATAAGGCCTCCCCTACTATTTCTTTTGCCAATGTATCTGACTCTAACGCTCTAAGCGCAAGCCAACGTAAGTCACATTGATACTTTTCTGCAATGGGTATTAAAGCATGTAATAGTTCACTGATAGCCGACTCTAAAATACTGTCGTATTCAATGCTGACCTTTGGGATAGGTTTATCAACAGCCGCTTTATTGATGACGGCTTTTAAATGCGAAATGCCTGATTTAGCAGACGCTGATATCGGAATAACAGGACAACCCAGTTGCTCTGCTAAGTATTCAGCATCAATTTTTATACCGCGTTGTTTAACGGCATCCATCATATTCAGCACGACCAACATCGGTACGCGCATTTCAATCAGTTGAGATGTGAGATAGAGGTTTCTTTCTATATTTGAAGCATCAATGATATTAATGATTAAATCGGCTTCTTTTGAGGCCACATAATCCCTAGCTACTTTTTCATCGAGGGATACCTGATCATCTGCCGCCTCTAATGAATAAGTGCCTGGCAAGTCTACCAATTCAATGAGTTGATGATCATGGCTATATTCGCCCGTCTTTTTCTCAACCGTTACACCCGGCCAATTACCGACATGCTGTTTTGATCCAGTTAGTACATTAAATAAGGTCGTTTTACCGCAATTGGGGTTACCTACAACGCCCACTATGAAATGGGATTTCATAGGACCTTCTCTATTAACAATATTGAGGCCTCATCTTTTCGTAAGGTTAATGAAAAACCTCTGAGTTTTATCTCTACCGGATCACCCATCGGTGCAAAACGAATCACGCTAAACTCTGTACCCGGCGTTAACCCCATCGCTAATAAACGCTTACGATAAGCCTTGCCACTTTGCTCAAAGCCAACAATCTTGCCAAAATCACCCACCATTAGATTTTTAAAACTGATAGCCATAGATTCAACCTAAAGTGTATGTACATCCTTGCAATCGCAAGAAGTAATCAATAATTATTCTCATTAATGAAATATATCATATATTCTTATGTGATCAAAACAAGTTAATTTGAGATGTGTTTTATCGTTTAGATAGAAGGGATTATGACTAAAGAGTGGTACTCATTTAAACAAGGAGTGGCTCAATAGCTATGTATTAAGCTTTATAAACAGCGAGAGTATGAGAGGAACAACTTTGATCGATTAAAAAATCAAAGTAACAACGAGTTAACTTTAACTCATTATTACTTTAACTCAATTTAATCTGTAATTTGATATTCACTACTTGAAACGTTAACTCTTTCTCTCATTTCTTTGCCAGGCTTGAAATGTGGGACATGTTTTGCACCAAGTGCGACAGGTTCACCTGTTTTAGGGTTACGACCCATACGCTCAGGACGATTATGGAGTGAGAAACTACCAAAACCTCTTATCTCGATTCTATCGCCTGAAGATAAAGAAACATTCATCCCTTCAATTATGCATCTAACAGCCAACTCTACATCTTTAAGTTGTAGATGTGATTGCTTTAAAGCAATAGCATCAATTAATTCCGATTTATTCACTTTTATCCCCTGTAAAGAAACAAGGGGTATGTCAAGAGACATACCCCAAGCAGACACATTTTTATTTTTCTAACTGCTTAAATAAGTCAGCCATTGTAGGTGTGCCAACTGATTGTTGAGCATGATCCTTAATAGTGTGTGTTTCTTCGTCTTGATCTTTCGCTTTAATTGATAAAGAGATAGTTTTGGTTTTCTTATCAACACCGATAAATTTAGCTTCAAGTTCATCGCCTTCTTTCAACAAAGTGCGTGCATCTTCTACACGATCACGTTGGATTTCAGAAGCGCGTAAGTACCCTTCAACATTGTCAGCTAAAATTACAACTGCTCCTTTAGCATCTACTTCTTTAATAGTACCTTTTACTAAGCTACCTTTTTCTTGTGTCGCTAAGAAGTTTTGGAAAGGATCTTGTTCAAGTTGCTTGATACCTAAAGAGATACGTTCACGCTCAGAATCAACTGCTAAGATAACAGTTTCTAATTCATCACCTTTCTTGAACTCACGAACTGATGCTTCACCTTCATCTGCCCAAGAAATATCAGACATGTGAACCAAACCATCAATACCACCATCAAGACCGATAAAGATACCGAAGTCTGTGATAGATTTGATTTTTCCTGAGATTTTATCGCCTTTGTTATGAGTTGCTGCAAATTCATCCCATGGATTAGTTTTGCATTGTTTCATACCTAAAGAAATACGACGACGTTCTTCATCAATTTCAAGAACCATCACTTCAACGTCATCACCTAATTGTACTAATTTAGATGGGTTAACGTTTTTGTTAGTCCAATCCATTTCAGAAACGTGAACTAAACCTTCAACGCCTTCTTCAATTTCTACGAAGCAACCGTAATCAGTTAAGTTGTTTACTTTACCGAATACACGAGTGCCCGCTGGGTAACGACGCGCGATGTTTTGCCATGGATCTTCACCCATTTGTTTCATACCTAATGAAACACGGTTTTTATCTTTGTCGTATTTTAGAACTTTTACATTGATTTCTTGACCAATTTCAACACACTCAGATGGGTGACGAACACGACGCCATGCCATATCTGTAATGTGTAATAGGCCATCAATACCACCTAGATCAATAAACGCACCGTAATCTGTAAGGTTTTTAACAACACCTGTAACTACTGCACCTTCGTCTAGTGTTTTGAGTAATTCATCTCTTTCTGCGCTGTATTCTTTTTCAACTACTGCACGACGTGAAAGAACAACGTTATTACGTTTTTGGTCAATTTTAATGACTTTGAATTCAAGATCACGATTTTCTAAGAAAGTAGTGTCTCTAATAGGACGAACGTCAACTAATGAACCGGGTAAGAAAGCACGTAATGCGCCGACCGATACAGTAAAACCGCCGCGAACTTTACCTGTGATAACACCGATAATAGTTGCTTCTTTTTCAAATGCTGTTTCAAGTTCAAACCAAGCTTTATTTTTCTTCGCTTTATCACGAGAAAGAAGAGTAGCTCCTAGGCCGTCTTCAAATAAATCCAACGCAACTTCAACTTCATCGCCGATAGATACTTCTAATTCACCGTTGTTGTTTAAGAATTGCCATTTTGGAATAACGCCTTCAGATTTTGAATGGGTACTTACGATAACCATATCGTTTTCGATATCAATTACAGTACCAATCAACATTGCACCAGGACTCATTTTGGTCTTGGTTAAACTTTCTTCAAGTAACTCAGCAAAGCTTTCGCTCATTATATTATTTCCCAAGTTTGTTAGAACTCAAACAAACCTTTTCTTTATCAAAGTTAAAAAAAAACCACATTATTGTGGTCAGCCAATAATCCTTAATGGATTAAATTTATTACTTCTTCTATAACCTGATCTATCGTCAAGTCAGAAGAATCGATATAAAGGGCATTAGCCGCCATAGCTAAAGGAGCTGTTTCTCTCTCCCTATCACGACGATCTCGCGCCTCTATCTCGCTAGTTATTTCATCAATATTAGCATCGATTTCTTTTTCAATCAACTGTTTGTAACGTCTAGCGGCTCTTTTCTCTGCACTTGCCGTTAAAAAAACCTTATATTCAGCCTCAGGAAAAACCACCGTTCCCATATCGCGACCATCCGCCACCAAACCAGGTAACTGCTTAAAGTCCTGTTGTTTTTTCAGCAATACCCCACGTACGGCAGGGTAAGCAGCAATCTGAGAGGCTATACTACCTGTACTTTCTAAGCCTAATTGACTTGTGATATTTTCACCATTAAGTTTAACAATAAGCTCATCACCACAATCAAACTCTAACGTCATTGCACTAGCGACTTCTACGATGGTATCGACATCGCTTACGTGAACCGACTCCCTTTGAATAGCAATCGCTAATGATCTATAAATAGAGCCACTGTCTAAATAGTGCCATCCTAATTTTTTTGACACTAAACGGCTTACGGTACCTTTCCCTGCCCCACTTGGCCCATCAATCGTTAAGACTGGAATTGGCATTAAGACTCCTCACACACCAAATCTAAACCAAAACTCTTAACAAGGTCTTTAAACTCAGGGAACGAGGTATTTACATTGGCACAATCAAGTACTGTGATAGGAGCAGTTGCACGCAACCCAGCAATTGAGAATGACATAGCAATGCGATGATCACCATGTGACGTCACCACCCCACCACCTATTGAACCACCCTGAATAACCATACCATCTTCAGTCGACTGGGCATCAACACCTAAAATTTGTAACCCATCCGCCATGACTTGAATACGATCAGATTCTTTTACTCTTAACTCTTCCGCACCGGTTAGACGGGTTTGACCTTCTGCACAAGCGGCAGCCACAAATAAGACAGGGAACTCATCGATCGCAAGTGGCACTAAGTCTTCTGGTATATCGATGCCTTTTAAAGGACTATAAACCACATGCAAATCTGCCACGGGCTCACCACCGACAGTACGCTCATTAAGCACTTCAATTTTAGCGCCCATCAATCTTAAAATATCGATCACGCCTGTTCGCGTTGGGTTAATACCCACATGCTTCAATAATAAATCTGATCCTGGTGCAATTGACGCACCTACTAAAAAGAATGCCGCCGATGAGATATCACTTGGCACATCAATATCACATGCCGTTAACTTACCTTTAGCATTGATAGTGACTTTACTACCTTCTTTATGAACTGGATATGAAAATCCTGACAACATACGTTCAGTATGGTCGCGTGTTGGTGCCGGCTCTACGACACTGGTGTCACCTTCTGCGTACATACCTGCTAATAATAAACATGATTTAACCTGAGCACTTGCCATAGGCATTTCATAATCTATGGCTGTTAACTGCCCCGATTTACCTGTGATATAAAGTGGTGCTGTGCCTGCTTCTGTTGTTTTGATATCAGCACCCATTGTTGCCAAGGGGCCAGTCACACGCTTCATCGGACGACCCGATAATGATTTATCACCTGTCAAAACAGAATCGAAAGCCTGGCCGGCTAATAAACCACTCAATAAGCGCATTGAAGTACCTGAATTACCAAGATACAGTTCATTTTTAGGCGCTTTTAAACCATGTTTACCTACACCGTGAATTGTCAAACAACCATTCTCAGGCCCTTCAATTTCAACACCCATATCACGGAAAGCTTGGAGAGTTGCCAATGCATCCTCAGCTTCAAGAAAGCCTTTTACATGGGTAACGCCATCCGCTAAAGAGCCCAACATGATTGAGCGATGAGACATTGATTTATCGCCAGGAACTCGGCCCTCACCCTTTAACGAACCGCCGGGTTGAACTTGAAATGTGATTGATTTAGACATATTTCCTTCAAACTGATTAAGAAAGCGTTGCCGCGCAGTATTGGCATACGCAAAGGTTGATAAAAGTTGCTGGCTATCATCATTTTCCAGCAAATCCTGTATTTTATCTAATTGCTGCTTTGTTTGCTGAAGCAATGGAATTATTTCGTTCTTATTGAGCAGGCAAATATCCCGCCACATAGTCGGATCGCTGGAAGCAATGCGGGTAAAATCCCTGAAACCGCCCGCCGCATATTTAAAGATCTCAGACTGCTGATCTTTGTGACCCAACATATTAACTAAAGCAAATGCAAGTATATGAGGCAAATGACTTGTCGCCGCCAAGATTTCATCATGACGACTCACAGACATCACTGAAACATCTGAACCTATTCGTTGCCAAAATAATTTAATTTTGTCTAATGCTTTAAGATCAGTATTTGTGAGTGGCGTTATGATTAATCGTCTGTTTAAAAATAAATCATAAAATGAGGCTTCGACACCACTTTGTTCAGCACCCGCAATAGGATGTGCAGGGATTAAATTATCTGGAACGACACCAAAAACCTGTTGCGCTGCATCAACAATACTGGCTTTAGTACTGCCGACATCGGTGTATATTGTTTGATCTGACCAATACGGTTTGAGCTGTTCAAATATATTTTCTAAGGCTGCAACAGGGGTAGCAATCAGAACACAGTCGGCATTTTTAACAGCCTGTTCTATTTGCAGATAATAGTCATCTATAACCCCTAATTCCTTTGCCTTCTGTAAATTTTCTTTATCTTCTTCTCGACCAAAACCTACTATTCGCTTTGATAAGCCATAATATCTAGCAGCCTGAGCAACTGAGCCACCCATCAAGCCCACACCGATAATACATAAACTATCAAACATTATTTAAGCGTTTCTGCCAAAGCTTTTAGAAAAACTTTATTTTCCGTTTCAGTACCAATACTAATACGCAAATGATGGGGTAATTCATAGTTAGCTACCGGTCTGACGATAACGCCTCTCCTGAGCAGAGCTTCATAAATGTCTTGTCCTGACTGTTTAATATCCACTAAAACAAAATTACCTGATGAAGGGATCCATTCAAGATTTAACGCTTTAAATCCTTCGGTTAACTGCAACATGCCTGACGCATTAACTCGAATCGTTTCTTGCAAATGCTCTTCGTCATTAAGCGCTGCTTCTGCAGCAACCAAAGCCAAGGTATTATTATTAAAAGGTTGTCGTACACGATTAAGAATATCTGCCATTTCTGGGCTAGATAACCCATACCCTACTCGTAAGCCTGCTAAACCATAGGCTTTTGAAAAAGTACGTGTGATTAATAAATTAGGGAATTTCTTTAGCCATTCAATAGAATCAATAGAATCAATAGCCTCTAATGAGCTCACAAATTCAAAATACGCTTCATCCAACACACAAATACAAGTATCTGGTAAAGCCTTAATAAAACGCTCCACGCTGTCTTGTGATAATAATGTGCCCGTTGGATTATTTGGATTAGCTATAAAAACTATGCGTGTCTTATCCGTAACCGCTTTTAACATGGCATCTAAATCATGACCATAGTTAAGCGCTGGAACGACGACTGCTTTAGCACCCACTGATTGCGTCACGATGGGATAAACGGCAAAAGCATGTTGAGAAAATACCACTTCATGCAATGGAGTTAAAAACGCTCTTGCAACTAATTCCAACAATTCGTTAGAACCATTCCCTAAAGTAATTTGTTCTGGAGAAACAGAATACTTATTTGATAGGGTTTGTTTTAAAGAAAATCCACTACCATCTGGATATAAGGCCAATCCTGATAAGGCTTGTTGAATAGCGGCTAAAGCCTTTTTTCCTGGTCCTATAGGGTTCTCATTAGACGCTAATTTAACGATGTTCGTTAGACCTAATTCACGTTCTAACTCTTCAATGGGTTTACCTGCTTTGTAGGGAATGAGTTGTTGAACACCCAATGAGGCAAGGTTATAAATAGTATTGTTCATGGTAATTTAATAAACTGTATTTTTAAGATCAAAGCCTAAACTAAAGCACTGCTTTTGGATAAGACCCTAATAGCTTGAACATTTTAACGCGCTCTTTGACCGTTTCTAAGGCTTCAGAAACGGCTCTATCATCACTGTGCCCCTCAATATCGATAAAGAACAAATAATCCCACAAGCCTTGTCTTGATGGTCTCGATTCGATATTAACCATACCAATACCAAATTTTGCAAAAGGCTCTAAGATTTTGTGTAACGCGCCCGGTTGATTACCTGTAGACACCACCAATGACGTTTTATCATTGCCTGTAGGCGTAGGGGATTGTTGACCGATAATAATAAAGCGAGTGGTATTATTAGGCTCATCTTCAATATTACTTTCGATAATTTCTAAATGATAAACATCTGCTGCAGCAATACCTGCAATAGCAACAGCGTGCTTATTTAAAGAAGCTAATCGCGCAGCTCCTGCATTACTATTAACAGCCGTTTGTTTGACACCAGGAAGATGGTTATCTAACCATTGGCGACATTGCGCCAAAGATTGTTGATGTGAGAATACTTCAGTGATCTCTGCCAAATTACTATTAAGCCCCATCAAATTTTGATGCACGCGTATCTCAACCTCGCCACAAATATTTAAGGTCGACGTAGAAAAACGATCCAAAGTGTGGCTAATGACACCTTCTGTAGAATTTTCTACCGGCACTACACCAAACTGACATTTACCTGATTCAACTGCACTAAAAATTTCATTGATGGTAATAACGGGGAAACTCTTGACCGCATGACCAAAGTGTTTAAATACTGCTTGTTGAGTAAAAGTGCCCTCTGGCCCTAAAAAAGCAATATCCATGGGTTTTTCTAATGCCAAACACGCAGACATTAATTCTCTGAAAAAACGCACCGCTGTTAAATCTTCCAAAGGACCTTGATTCAACTCCATGATACGTCTTAAAACTAATGATTCTCTATCGGGACGATAAAAAGTACCTTGCTCACCTTCCGCTATTTTAGTTTTTGCAACCTCCATTGCACAAGCAGCTCGCTGGTTAATTAATTGCAAAATCTGCGCATCAATAGCGTCAATTTTTTTTCTTAACTCAGCTAATGGGGTGACTAATGACATATCTAGTGCTCGGTATAAGATTATTAAGTTTAATGGGTGCGTTCAAATTCAATCATAAAATCAATCAGAGCCTTAACACCAGCCTCTGGCATTGCATTATAAATACTTGCTCTCATCCCACCTACTGAACGATGTCCTCTTAATTCAAATAAACCTTGAGTTTCGGCAGACTTTAAGAACACCTGATCTAAATTCGCATCTGCCAAGATAAAAGGCACATTCATTCGTGAGCGATAAGAAACATCAACAGGATTTGAATACAAGGTAGATTGATCAATGGCTTGATAAAGCTTTGCCGCCTTAGCGTTATTAAATTGCTCCATAGCTGCTACACCGCCTTGCGCTTTTAACCACTTAAGCACCAGGCCTACCAAATACCAGTTATAGGTAGCGGGGGTATTTAACATTGAATGACTTTTAGCTTGTTCTTGATAATCAAAAACAGGGGGCGTCGTTTTACTGGCATAACCCAACAAATCCTCTCTAACAATAACAACAGTAACGCCCGCAGGACCCATATTTTTTTGAGTCCCTGCATAAATCAAACCATAGCGACTAACGTCAATCACTCTTGAAAGAATATTGGATGACATATCAGCGACTAAAGGGAGTCCTTTAGCATTAGGAATTTTTGAGAACTCTACGCCGTGAATTGTTTCATTAGTCGTGTAATGTAAATAAGCAGCTTGCTCATCCAACACCCAATTAGATTCTTCTGGAACTGTGGTATAGCCACTATTTTCCGAACTCGCACTCACCAATACATCACAAAAGTTTTGCGCATCAATGACTGCTTTTTCTGACCAAGCGCCTGTTTTTACATAACAAGCACTCGATTTGCCTCTAAGAATATTTTGCGGTATTAATGAAAACTGTGCTGACGCACCACCTTGTAAAAACAATACTTTATAATTGTCAGGTATCGCCATCAAAGCTCTTAAATCACTTTCTAATTGCTCTGCAATAGTGGGGAAACAATTGCCTCGATGACTCATTTCCAACACAGATTGACCAGAACCTTGCCAATCTAATAATTCTTGCTGAGCTTGCAACAATACTGATTTTGGAAATACAGAAGGACCCGCACTAAAATTATAAATCTCAGACATTGTTTATCTCGTGATCATGAAGACTTAACAACACTTATTCAGACTCATCGTCATTATCAGTTTCGGTATCAATTGCCGCTTCTTCATCATCAGATTCTGCAACATTTAAATCAGCCACCTCCACTGGATTCAGCTCATCATCATCTTCGTCATCAACGCCTGATAAGCCATCAATACGATCCACACCGATTACTTTTTCTTTTTTATCTAAACGAATAATCGTTACACCTTGGGTATTTCTGCCTACAACAGAAATACCGTCAACGCGAGTACGTACTAAAGTACCGCCGTCGGTGATTAACATAATCTCATCGGTATCATTAACCAATACAGCGCCAACCACAGCACCATTTCGCGCAGATGTTTGAATAGCTATTAAGCCCTGTCCACCCCGTTTATGACAAGTAAACTCCTCTAACTTCGTCCGTTTACCATAACCGTTTTCAGTGATGTTAAGCACAGTACCTTCAGTCGCAATGATCAATGAAATAATTCTTTGACCTTCTTGTAAGCGCATACCTCTAACGCCAGCCGCTGTTCTACCCATTGAGCGAACATCTTCTTCATTAAAGCAAACCGCTTTACCTGTACTACCAAACAATAAGACGTTTTGCTTACCATCAGTAACAGCAACACCGACTAAGGTATCGCCTTCTTTTAGATCAATTGCAATTTTGCCACTGGCCCGTTGACGCTCAAACTCATTCAGAGGCGTCTTTTTAACTGTCCCCGCAGAAGTCGCCATAAAAATGAATTTATTTTCTGTAAACTCACGGATCGGTAATAACGCATTAATTTTCTCACAGGCTTCTAAAGGCAATAAATTAACAAAAGGTTTTCCTCGCGCCGCACGACTTGCCACAGGTAATTGATATACTTTTAACCAATATACTTTTCCTAAAGAAGAAAAGCACAAAATAGTGTCGTGTGTATTAGCAACAATTAATTTATCAACATAATCAAGCTCTTTAGTAGCCGTTGCTGACTTACCTCGACCACCCCTTCGCTGGGCTTTATAATCACTGAGAGGTTGTGACTTCACATAACCTTCATGAGACATAGTCACTACCATATCTTCTTCTGTGATTAAATCTTGTTCTGATAGATCTAACTGATTTTGAATGATTTCGGTACGTCGCGGATCAGAATATTCCTCTTTAATCGCCACTAGTTCTTCTCTGATGATTTCCATCAAACGAACATCACTAGCCAAAATATATAAATACTCGTCAATTTGCTCTAATAATTGTTTATATTCATTAACTATCTTGTCTTGCTCTAAACCTGTTAAGCGATGTAAACGTAAATCAAGGATAGCTTGAGCTTGAGTCTCTGATAACCGATAAAAACCATTACGAATACCAAACTCTTCTGCTAAGTCTTCCGGTCTAGAACGCGTTGCATCTGCTCTTTCTAATAACGACGACACCAACCCCGCATTCCAAGTTCTAGCTAATAAACCTTCTTTCGCTTGCTCTCTATTACTTGATGTTTTGATCAATTCAATCATCACATCAATATTAGCTAACGCAACCGCTAACCCTTCTAAAACGTGAGCTCTTTCTCTAGCACGACGCAGATTGTAAATTGTTCTACGAGTAACAATTTCACGTCTGTGATTAATAAATGCACTTAAAATTTCAAGCAAGTTCATGCAATGTGGCCGACCATCTAATAAGGCCACCATATTGATGCCGAACACCGTTTGGAATTGAGTTTGTTTATAGAGATTATTTAACACCACCTCAGGAACTTCGCCACGACGTAATTCAATAACCATACGCATGCCGTCTTTATCAGACTCATCACGCAAACCTGAAATACCTTCAAGCTTACCTTCTTTTATCAACTCGGCGATTTTCTCTAGCAAACGCGCTTTGTTGACTTGATAAGGCAACTCTGTAGTAATGATTGCTTGACGACTGGAATCACCAATCGATTCAAAATGACAACGCGCACGTAGATAAATTTTGCCACGCCCTGTTGTGTAAGCACTATAGATACCTGCAGAACCATTGATGAATCCAGCAGTAGGGAAATCTGGACCAGGAATATGTGACATTAAATCATAAATGGTCACATTAGGATTATCAATCATTGCCAAACAGGCGCTAACCACTTCACCCATGTTGTGAGGTGGAATATTAGTAGCCATGCCCACAGCAATACCTGAAGAGCCATTAACTAATAAATTGGGTACTCTAGTCGGCAGAACCTCAGGCTGAGTTTCCGAATCATCGTAGTTAGGAATAAAGTTAACTGTTTCTTTATCCAAATCAGCTAACAATTCATGTGCAATTTTCGCCATACGTACTTCTGTATAACGCATAGCAGCTGGGGGATCACCATCGACTGAGCCAAAGTTACCTTGGCCATCAATTAACATATAACGCATAGAGAATGGTTGCGCCATACGCACCATAGTGTCATAAACTGCCGTATCACCATGCGGATGATATTTACCGATAACATCCCCGACAATACGCGCTGATTTTTTATAAGGCTTGTTCCAATCATTACCCAACTCACTCATCGCATATAAAACACGTCGATGAACTGGTTTTAGACCATCTCTAACGTCTGGCAGGGCTCGACCTACGATAACGCTCATTGCGTAATCGAGATAGGATTGCTTCATCTCGTCTTCGAGATTAACAGGAATTATTTCTTTTGCGAAGTTTGACATTGATCCCTATATAAACTGTTTACCAACAAAAATACATCGGCGTAATGATTTAACTAAATATAAGTTCACAATGGAGGTATCCTTTCAACAATTGCGACTCTATAACTTTAAAAACCCTGCAATTATAGCAAATTATAGATGACGAGTCGAAAGTCTTGATAGTTTATGACGGGGTGAATATCTCACTTAAAAAACTAACCATTAATTTCCAAGAACGCTGGTCCGCATCAATTTGATAAAGAGTACCAAAGCTAGAATCATTAGCCATTGGATTAGTAAAAGCATGCATCGTGTTTCCGAATGTATGAAACTGCCAATCAGCACCGGCCTGCGTCATTTCTTCTTGAAAAGCATTAACTTGTGAAACGGGCACCATCGGATCATCATGCCCATGTAAAGCGAGGATTTTAGCTTTTATTTCAGGTGGGTTATCACATTGAGGCGCACCTAACAATCCATGGAAACTAATAACACCTTTCATATCAATGCCGGTTCTTGCAAAGTCTAGTGCGCATAAGCCACCAAAACAAAAACCCATAACAGCTATTTGTTTATCATTTACCCAAGGCATTAGTTTAACTACATTATAAGCAGCTTTCATTCTTTGACTAATCAACTGACGGTTTTCCATAAAAGGTTGCATTAGCTTTGAGTTTTGATCTGCACTCGCACCTAAAACACCTTTGCCATACATATCAACAGCAAACCCCAAATAACCTAGCTCAGCTAATTTCTTAGCCTTTTCTCCTACAAACTCGTCTCTACCCGCCCAAGCATGATTGATTAATACCGCTGGCCTTTGTCCTTGTATAGCATCATCAAAGGCAAAAAATCCTTCTAATAAAACATCACCCTCTAAATAACTGACTGTATTAGAAATTATCGCCACAATGAAACCTTATAATTTAACTACCCGATCAATAACTAATGCTTCTAAGAATCCTTCCGAAGCAACCTCTATCAAATCTAAAACCTTTTCAAACCCAAACCTACCTCCATAATAAGGATCGGGCACCTCCCTAACCGACAAATGCGGTGCGTAATCCAAAAAGTATTTAATTTTGTATAGATGCGTTTCAGGACAGGCATTGATCAAAGTTTGATAGTTATCATCATCCATGGCTAATAAATAATCAAAATCTTCAAAATCCCCCATAATCACTTTTCTAGCGCGTAAATGGGCTAAATGAACATCTCTTTCTAGCGCGGCTTTTTGTGATCGAAGATCCGGCTGCTCACCCACATGATAAGCATGGGTGCCCGCCGAATCGATTATAAAGCGCTCTTCTAACTTGCGATCTTTGAGCAATTTTGCAAAAACACCTTCTGCAGTCGGTGACCGACAAATATTACCCATGCAAACAAAGAGCACTTTTATTTTTGACATAAGCCTAATCTTCAATCAATAAATTCGGCCTTAAGCAAAAGGGTGCTCAAGAACTATTGTCTCATCACGATCTGGACCAGTAGAAATAATAGTAATTTTTACATCAACCAATTCTTCCAAGCGCTTAATGTAAGCTTTAGCATTTGAAGGTAAATCAGCATAGTCAGTTACACCAAATGTATTTTCTGACCAACCGGGCATTTCTTCAATAATTGCCTCACATTGCTCATACTGATCAGCACCTAAAGGCGCTGTATAGGTCAACTCACCGTTTAGCTTATAAGCCGTACAAATACCAATTTTTTCTAACCCGTCTAAAACGTCGAGCTTAGTTAAGCATATCCCACTTAAGCTGTTTAATTTTGCAGACTTTCTCATAGCTACCGCATCAAACCAACCTGTGCGACGTTTACGACCCGTTGTAGCACCAAATTCATGTCCCTTAGTACCTAAATGATCACCGCTATCATCATGTAACTCTGAAGGGAAAGGGCCGTTACCTACGCGCGTTGAATAAGCCTTAGTAATACCCAAAACGTAGTTAAAATCCAGCGGCCCTAAACCACTGCCTGTTGCAGCACCACCCGCAGTAGTGCTTGAAGAAGTCACATACGGAAATGTACCATGGTCTATATCAAGTAACGCACCTTGCGCTCCTTCAAATAATAAGTTTTTACCTTCCGCCTGGAATTTATAAAGCACTTCACTCACGTCAGTTAACATAGGTTTAATCAACTCAGCCAATTTGAGTGCTTCATCTAACGTCTCTTGATAGTCAACGGCATCGGTATGATAATACTTAGTCAACATGAAGTTATGATAATCGACTAACTCTTTTAATTTTTCTGCGAAAGTCTCAGCATTCAACAAATCTCCCGCTCGCAATCCTCTACGACCCGCCTTATCTTCGTAAGCAGGACCGATTCCGCGGCCTGTTGTGCCAATAGCCTTACCACCGCGCGCTTTTTCACGAGCTTGATCAATAGCCACATGAACAGGCAAAATCAAAGTACAAGCTTCACTGATTAATAAACGATTTCTAACTGAAATTCCAGCCTTCTCAAGAATATCAATCTCTTCAATTAAAGCCTGAGGAGATAAAACAACCCCATTACCAATCATGCACAAAACATCATCCCTAAGAATGCCAGAGGGAATTAAGTGCAATACGGTTTTCTCTCCATGAATAACCAAAGTATGGCCCGCATTATGCCCGCCCTGAAAACGGACAACAGCTTCTACTTGCTCAGTTAATAAATCAACCAGCTTACCTTTTCCCTCGTCACCCCATTGAGTACCGATAATAACAACATTTTTTCCCATAATTATTCCAGACTTAAGCTAAAGGTCTTACGACCCAATTTTGTTGATCTTTTTCTAAAATAGAAGTGCAGCCCATTTCCTGTGCACCTCCGGTTTGGCCAGGCAATTGTTGGACAACCGCTTGCTTTTGTGTGCGTAGATCTCTAATTTTTTGAGTTAAACCCTCATCTTCGACAAAAGGTGCAAAAATTAATGTCTTTGATGCCTCTGAGTTTGATTGTTTAGCAAGTGCAGAAACCAATTTCAAATCCGTACTAAACCCTGTAGCAGGACGCGCCCTGCCAAATACCGCACCGATATTATCATAACGCCCACCCCTCGCGATTTCTCTGCCTAAAGAAGGCACAAAAGCGGCAAACACCACGCCTGTATGATAATGGTAACCACGCAATTCTGCTAAATCGAAACTAATGGGTAATGAAGGTAAAAATCTAGTTAACTCTTCAGCGATTGCCTCTAAATCAGCCAAAGCACTCTTAACGTCTGCATTCGCTTTTGACAAAATAGTCTTAGCCTCCTGCATCACTTCCTTACCGCCATTCAATTCAGGCAATTTTAACAACATTGCCTTTAATTCGTTATCAATACAATAACTCTCTAATAGAACTTTAAGTTCTGGACGTGCTTTACGCTGTAGCACATCAAATAATTCGCTTTCTTGAATTTCTGTAAGACCCGCTTGCTTGGATAAGGCTCTGTAAATCCCAACGTGACCTAAGTCTAAATGAATATTTAACAATCCCGCTACAGCGAGTGTTTCCAACATTAAACGAATAACTTCGACATCGCTTTCCTTGCCTGCATGACCATATATCTCTGCACCCAACTGCATCGGACTACGGGTTTTATGTAAAGGATCACCTCTTGTATGCAGCACTGTTCCTACATAACAGAGTCTTGTAGGCCAAGCATGCTTAAGATTATGTGCGTCTATTCTGGCTACTTGTGGCGTCATGTCAGCTCTAACACCCAACATTTCCCCCGTTAACTGATCAGTCAACTTGAATGTTTGTAAATCTAAATCATGCCCTGAACCCGTCAATAGAGAATCTAAAAAATCTATGAAAGGCGGAATAACTAAATCATATCCCCAAGAACTAAACAAATCTAACAACTGACTGCGTAACACCTCGAGCTGCTTAGCTTGTTCCGGTAATATTTCCTCTATTCCATCAGGCAAGAGCCAGGAATCTTTTGCTTGCATTTGTATATCCACTCAAACAAAACGCCCCGCCTAGGCGGAGCGTTTTGATATTTCATTAAAAAATAGAACTGACTATAAATACTATTTAAATCACTAACACTCTCTTAATTTACCAAAGAATCTTACTTCTGTGACTTAAAATATTTAAAGAAATCAGAGTTTGGATCTAATACCATCATACTTGAACTAGAAAAACTCTTTTTATACGCATTCAAACTACGGTAAAAGGTAAAGAATTCAGTATCTGCACCAAAAGCATTTGCGTAAATTTCAGCTGAAGCCGCATCACCTTCCCCTCGTAACTTTTCAGCGTCACGGAAAGAATTGGCTAAAGTCACTACACGTTGTCTATCGGCATCCGCTCTAATTCTTTCTGCTGCTTCCGCACCTTGAGAACGAAACTCTCTCGCCACTCTTTCTCTTTCAGCTTCCATTCTACGAAATACTGAACTACTCACTTCGGGAGGTAAATCAATACGCATGACTTGCACATCAACAATTTCCATACCCAATTCAGCTGCAACCGCTTTTGAGTTATTAGTGAGTATTTCACGAATGGCACTTCGATCAGTCGATATGAGTTGTTTAATATTACGTTTACTAAACTCACTACGGAAAGCGTCTTTAATAATCTGATCTAACCGCAAATTGGCTTGGTCAATATCACCGGCTACAGTAGTATAAAAAGCACTTACATTTCCAATGCGCCATTTTACAAAAGAATCAACAATAACATTCTTTTTTTCCGCCGTTAAAAAGCGCTCTGGCTTAGCATCCATTGTTTGAATACGACCGTCAAATTTTTTGACATTATTGATAAATGGGATTTTAAAGTGCAATCCAGGTTCATAGTCATTCTTAACAATCTCGCCTAAACGGAATTTAATGACTTTTTCAGTTTGACTCACTGAAAAAACACTCATAAAACTGACTAATACGATACCCGCAAGCCCTACTAAAATTTTGTTTTGGTTCATCATTAGCGACCTCTTCCATCACGGCTACGCGTTGTATTTCGTTCAACAATGGGCTCTGGAATAACAACGGGCTGTTGCTGAACTTGAGGTTGATCAACAGTTGCTGTAGAACCGCTAGTTGTAGGTGCAGATGACGCAGCTGCGGGTGATTGCGACAATTTGTCTAATGGTAAATAAAAATTGCTGCCTGTTTTAGCATCCACTAACACTTTGTTAGATTCTGATAACACGGCTTCCATTGACTCAATATAAAGACGCTTACGCGTCACATCGGGTGCTTTAGTATACTGCCCGAGCAATTGCGTAAATCGACTGGTTTCACCTTGAGCTTGCGCAATCACTTGCTCTTTGTAACCTTCAGCTTCTTGAATTTTACGAGCTGCTGCACCACGTGCTTTGGGCACCACATCATTAGAATAGGCTTCTGCTTCGTTAATTAAACGTTGTTCATCTTCACGCGCTTTAATAGCATCTTCAAATGAGTTTTGAACCTGTTCGGGTGGCTGAGCATCCTGAAGATTCACGCTAGTAATTTGAATGCCTGATTCGTAGCTATCCATTACATCTTGAATTTCTTTTTTAATCAGCGTCACGATCTCGCTACGACCTTGCGTTAAAACAAAGTCCATAGCACTACTACCTACGACACCTCTTAAAGCACTTTCTGTCACTTGTTTTAATGTTAAAGCGGGATTAACGACATTGAATAAAAATTGCTTAGCATCTTTAACTTGATACTGCACAGCTAAACGCACATCTACATAATTTTCATCTTTAGTTAACATTAATGCTTCTTTAGGGACAGATGCTACTTGATCCCCACCAGCAGTACGATACCCCACTTCAATAAAACGTTGTTGTTTCACATTAACTATGTCAACGTGTTCTATTGGCGTCGGTAAATGCCAATTTAGACCTGATTGAGTAGTACCAATGTATTGGCCAAAGCGAGTTTCAACACCATGATTACCTTCATCTACGATATAAAAACCGCTTAAACCCCATAGAAATACAACCCCACCAGCAACAAAACCAATGCCTGTGGATGAAGTTTTAAATGAAAAATTGCTAGGCGAGCCCTGATTATTATCGCCATTACCACCGCCAAAAAATTTACCGATCTTTTCTTGTAGAGAGCGAACGACTTCATCTAAATCAGGAGGCCCTTTTTGGTCTCCTCGACCACTCCATGGGTCTTTATTATCACCACCAGGCTCATTCCACGACATACTTATGCTCCATATTGGATTACTTAATTAATTTTATCCCTTGGGACATTAATAATGCTTATTCTATCGTATATCGCTATAAAAGTGAAAACCAAGCCTTTAACCTAATTATCACCTCTAGTTGCATTAACGACAGTTATGCAATTATTTCTTCATTTTTTACATCTTTCAACAATCCCAAATACCTAACATCGATTTCTATAATTAAATCATTGGCACCAGATTCATCAATATGCTCTTCAATTATATTTGCGCAAGTAAATAGTTTTGCTCTAATCTGAGTTTGATCCGGTCTTAAATAACAACGCCTCTTAACTTTGGTATTGGCAAAAATCTCCGCCAATACCTCATTTAATAAATCAATACCCGCACCTGACTCCGCTGAAACCCATACACGAATAGGATTACCTAACTCATCTCTATCAACATGTGGCTGTATATTTTCTAATAAGTCTATCTTATTAAAAACTTCCAGCTGCCTGACTTTATCGGCCTGAATATCTTTTAAAACATTATTAACTTGAAGCATAATTTCATCGCGCTCTTCGCTAAAAGAGTCAACGACATGCAACAATAGATCTGCTTCACTGGCTTCTTGCAATGTAGATTTAAAAGCCGCCACTAGTTCGTGTGGTAAATGTCTAATGAAACCAACGGTATCGGCTAAAACTATCTCTGTACTATTGGGTAACTGACAACTGCGTAATGTGGGATCTAAAGTTGCAAACAACTGATCCGCCGCATAGATGTTTGCCCCTGTTAAGGCATTAAATAGAGTGGACTTACCCGCATTGGTATATCCCACCAATGATACAGAAGGAATCTCAGCTTTTTTACGTTTACTACGTCCTTGGTGTCGTTGCTTATCAACCTTATCTAAGCGTTGTTGAATCTGCTTGATACGCAAACCCAGTAAACGTCTATCTGTTTCTAACTGAGTCTCACCAGGGCCACGTAACCCTATACCGCCTTTTTGACGCTCCAAATGCGTCCATCCACGCACTAAACGAGTCGATAAATGCTTTAATTGCGCCAACTCGACTTGCAACTTACCTTCAAAAGATTGAGCACGCTGAGCAAATATATCAAGGATTAATCCATTTCTATCAACCACTCGAACACCCAGAAATCCTTCAAGATTTCTCTCCTGACTTGGGGCTAAGGGATGATTAAATAAGACGACATCGGCACTGTATTCTTCTACAGCCGCTTTAAGCTCATCAAGCTTACCCGTGCCAACAAAATATTTTGAATCTGGACGTTTCCGCGTCCCAGTGACAACATAAACAGGATCTGTTCCGGCAGATTTAGCGAGTTCTTTCAGCTCTAATAGATCTTCCTGTCCGGAACGCATAGTTAGATGAACAAGAACAGCTCGCTCACCAGAATCTGGACGATCAAACAATAAAATACTCCAAGGGTAAATCTAAAGGATTAGGGACAACATTAAATGAAGTGCCTATTCCTCGACAACCTCATCCTCACGCGTCATTTTAACTGCTTTACTCGGTACAATAGTAGATATAGCATGTTTATAAACCATCTGACTGATGGTGTTTTTAAGCATAATTACATATTGATCAAACGAATCTACTTTTCCTTGTAGTTTAATGCCATTAACTAGAAAAATTGATACAGGAGTATGGTCTTTTCTAAGTGAATTTAAAAAATTATCCTGTAAATTTTGGCCTTTTGACATCCGCTTTCTCCTTATTATTTTAATTAATTGGAACTTATGATACCCGCAATGACAAGTCAAAAACTATTAAACTTTCATTACTATAATTTTATTTTATCAGACACTAGTTGTTTTATACTTATTTTATTCCTGTCATACGCAATTTAACAAGCAAGTACCTATAATCTTGGTCTGAAAGCATATCACACACCACTAAAAAAACTCTTTTTCGCCATCGATTTAAAATTAAAACGTTCGATTTAATCTTATAATGTAAAAACAATGCCTGAGTGGTTATAACGGTTGATTTTAATACGTCAATAGGCATAAAACCATTTCCTGTCGAAATCTCCCAACCCATGGCCTCAGTATACTTGATAGCCGTCATGGATTTTTGGTGGCGATACAGAAAAAATCCTGCATGGAGAATGACACTTGTAGCGAGTACTAGTTTAATCAACAAAGCTAAGTCATTTGCAATAACAGCTACAAATACTAAAGCATGTAAACATAAGAAATACTGTTTTAATAACTTTGATCTTTTAAATGTCAGCAACAAATTGCCGCTTTCACTTCTGTTCATTTCTTTAATAACATGCGTGTACCCTGCTACTACAGTTGCTATATAATTTGGCTCTCTTTAATCCCATCTTTAATGAGCTATGAATCCCGATTGGAAAAACTTTCTGCTTAGCGCGAAGGCAACTTTTAAAAGTGAGACAACCATTACTTTTACAGACACTACAATACAGCCTGATAAAGCGCTTTGCCCTGTCACTTACTTAGGTATTATAAAAATTAGTGGTAACGACGCCGCTAAATTATTACAAGGCCAAATAACCTGCAACATTAACGATATAAGTCACGCGAAAAGTAGTATAGGCGCCCTATGTAATCCCAAAGGCAGGGTACTCAGTACTTTTTTACTGGTTAAATCAGCTGATGATTTTCTAATGATACTACCTAAGGATTTAATAGACAGCATCCAGAAAAGACTACAAATGTATATCTTAAGATCGGCTGTTACCATAGAGAACTGTTCAGAACAGCTTAGCTTATTCGGTTTAAATGTAGCAAACAACCCTTATGATATAGAGCGTTTTAGCACGACTCAGACCGATTACATTAGCGTCAATCTATGCCCTTCTCAACAACAGCAACTCATTATTGCTAAACCCGAGTCAGCTATTAAGCTATGGACGCATTACAACACAGAAACAGGTTTTAAACCGACTAATTCTAACTACTGGCGATATTTAGACCTATTAGCAGGAATACCCTGGATAACCAGCGAAACTACTGAAGAATTTATCCCTCAAATGCTTAATCTGGATGAACTTGGCGGCATTAGCTATACAAAAGGCTGTTACACCGGCCAAGAAATCGTAGCGCGCACCCATTATCTAGGTAAAGCTAAAAGAGCCCTCTTTTTAGCCGAATGTCAGTCAACTGACACGCCACCGCCTAATTCAAGTATTTACTCTCTTGATACCGATACAGACCAAGCCATTGCTAAAGTCTTATTTGCCATGCCTACATCAGCACAAACAAATAATGAGCCTATCAAACAAACAATGCTCATCGTATTGCAAGTGGCAGAAAATGCTAATTACAATCTTATAATAAAATCAGAACCACTTATCCCAGTTACTTTATTGGCAGAATCGCTATGAACTCACCCGCTATTTTAAAATTTCGTCGCCTTGGCATCATCACCATTTTTGCCGTTTATGTCGTCATTTTAATGGGCGGGATAGTGAGAGCCTCAGGCGCAGGCATGGGCTGTCCCGACTGGCCAACTTGCTTTGGGCAATGGATTCCACCGACAGAAGAAGCACAATTACCGCCCAACTACCATGAAATTTATGCGCAACGCGGTTATGAAAACACCCAATTTAATCCGGTAAAAACCTGGACTGAATACACCAATCGATTGGTCGGAGTGACTATTGGATTTTTAATTTTTCTAACCGCAGGGTCATCACGCATTTTTCTTAAAACAGATAAAACTATATTTTACTTGGCGTTAAGTAGTTTCTTTCTGGTTGGATTTCAAGGCTGGCTGGGGTCCCACGTGGTTGCGAGCAATCTAAAACCCTTTATGATTACCTTACACATGCTCTTAGCTTTGGTTATCGTCGGATTACTAATTTACACCATTGCCCGCTCACAACGTAATTTCCTGAGCCAAATTGACACGCATTTATTACCCAATAAATTCAAAACGGTACTTGCCGTTGCAATGATCATGACTTTATTACAAATCGCCATGGGCACACAAGTCAGAGAGGCAGTCGATTTTATTGCTAAAACCAACATAGGTCGTGAATATTGGCGCGAGGATTTCCCTATCATCTTTTATATCCATCGCTCTTTTTCGTCGATTATTTTATTCACCAATCTATGGTTAGTTTGGAAAATAAAGCAATCAGTCGCGCCATCAACACTCTTATTTAAAACTGGACTCGTCCAAATTATATTAGTTGTTGTAGCGATAATTGCCGGCATCAGCCTAGACAGACTTGGCGTACCTGCCATTGTGCAACCCATACATCTATTGATGGCTAATCTTATCTTTGGCGCACAATTCTTTCTCTTTAGTTGTTTGAGATACGCAGAAAAAAAACCAAATCTATCAACTAACGGATAGAAACTTGCTCGGCGGACATCAACTCCCAACCGCCACCTAAGGCTTTATAAACAGCGGCCAAAGCGGTCGCTGTTGCAGTTTGGCTCTGGGCCAACTTTTCCTGATCATCTAACAATCGTAACTCGGTATCTAATACCGTTAAAAAATCACTCACTCCCTCATCAAAACGTAAATGAACCAATTCTTCTGCTCTAACACTCGCTTGCGCGGCTGATTCCAAATAAGCCTGACGCGCACGAGCACGATTATAATTAATTAAGGCATTTTCCGTTTCTTCTAAAGCAGTCAACACCGTTTGTTGATACTGCGCCAAACTCCCTTCCGCATTAGCATTTGCGGCTTTAATACGTGCATAGACATGCCCTAAATCTAAAGCAGGCCACGTAATTCTGGGACCAAAAGAATAACTATCAGACCCAGATGCACCCACTGCTGATAGCTTACTAGCTTCTAATGATAGAGTACCCACAAAAGTGACGCGTGGAAACAAATCAGCCGTTGCTATACCAATATTTGCCGTAGCCGATGCTAAGTTACGCTCAGCAATCCTTATATCAGGACGTCGACGCAATAATTCAGCCGGATGTCCAATCTGAATCGTTTCTGGAATCTTAGGTAAGGGTGCAACTTGAGATAGCGATTGCGTCAATGTATCTGGCATTTGCCCCGTCAGTACACTTAAGCGATGTATCGCTCGATAAATACCGGCTTCTAGAGACGGAATCAGAGCCCGAGTGGAATCTAATTGCGCAGAAGCTCTAGAAGTATCGAGTTCTGTGCCTCTACCTCCCGCTAATCTAACTTTAGTAATATCTAAGGTTTTAACTTGGTTTTCAGTATTCTTTTTGGCGACTTCTAACTGATTTTGTAAGCCACGTAATTCAAAATAATTTCTTGCAACTTCTGCAACTAAACTAACGTTTAAATCGCGTAACGTAGCCTCTTGCATTTCGACTTGATCATTACTGGCTTCGACACTTCTTCTAACACGACCAAAAATATCCAATTCCCACTGCGCATCAAACCCCACATTGTAGAGCTGTACCCCACGAGGCACATAAGAGCGATTATTCAAAGCCCCCATACTACGCTCTTGATCAATGTAATTAGCATGCGAACTGACAATAGGCGCTAAATTAAGTGCTGTTTGCAAATACAAAGCACGCGCTTGGGTAATATTGGCTCGTGCCGCTTTTAAATCAAGATTATGTTGTACGGTCTGATCAACTAACTCATTTAATGGCTTATCATGGAATAAAGTCCACCAACTCACTTCTATATTCTTCTTAGAGAACTCTGCTGCATTGGCTCTAGCAAATGATTGGGGCGTTTCAATCTCTGGCGTTTTATAGTCAGGTCCAACAGCACAAGCGTTCAATAAGTTAGCGCCCAACACAGTAATTACGAAATAAGATTTAGAAACTAAATACTTCATAGCTCTGTACCTGCATAACTGTCTAGCTTCTTAGACGGCTGAGGCTTGATACGATTTGCTAAAGATAACACCCACACATAAAAAACCGGCGTTAACAACAAGCCAAATAAGGTCACACCCAACATACCGCTAAACACAGCCGTACCTAATATTTGTCGGGATTCAGCACCCGCCCCCGTTGCGATTACCAAAGGAAATACCCCCATAATAAAAGCAAAGGAAGTCATTAAAATAGGTCTTAATCGGGTACTGGCGGCTTCTTTAGCTGCATCAAAAGCAGTCAAACCTTCCATTTGACGCCGCTTAGCAAATTCAACAATCAGAATGGCATTTTTACTCGCCAAACCGACCAAAACGATAAACCCGATTTGCGTAAAGATATTGTTATCCATATGACTTATCCATACACCGATCATAGAAGACAAAATACACATCGGTACAATTAAGATAACCGCAAAGGGTAATGACCAACTCTCATATTGGGCCGCCAAGGCTAAAAATACAAAGATAACACTTAACGGAAACACTAAATACGCCACATTACCCGCTAACACTTGCTGCAAGCTGAGTTCAGTCCATTCATAATCAAACCCTGGCGGCAACTCTTTAGCCATCAATTTATCCATCGTATCGATCGCTTGGCTAGAACTAACACCCGGCAACGTATTGCCATTAATTTCAGCCGCCGGATACATGTTATAGCGGGTGATTTTATCAGGACCATTAAGCTCCTTAATATCGATCAAAGATCCTAAAGGCACCATACCCCCATCAGAGTTACGAGTCTTTAACTTAACAATATCCTCTGGATTCATTCTAAACTCGGCATCCGCTTGCGCCGTTACCTGATACGTTCTGCCAAAACGATTAAAATCATTTAAATACAAAGAGCCTAAATAAATCTGTAAGGTATCAAATACATCTTTTAAAGCGACACCCATCGATTTAACGCGTGTTCTATCCACATCTAAAAATAACTGCGGAACACTCGCTCTAAACGTTGTAAATAGACCCACTAGACCCGATTCTTTATTACCTGAAGCGACTAAATCACCGTTCACCTTTTTTAGAGCATCTATACCCGCATTACCGCGATCTTGAATTTGTAATTTAAACCCACCTACCGAACTCATCCCCCTAATCGGCGGTGGTGCAAATACTGCGATATAAGCATCATCCACCACAGAAAGACGTGCTTTAAGATCCTCAATCACCTTATTTGCATGTAAATTAGGCTGATCCGCACGTTCATCAAAACTTTCCAGTGTTGCAAACAAGGTCGCAACGTTAGATTGACTTGCGCCACTTAATATTGAAAACCCCGAATAAGCATTAACGTGATTAACACCGTCTGTTTTTAAAATAATATCGGTGGCTTCTTTTACAACCGCTTGTGTTCTTGCTAAAGAGGCCGCGTCCGGTAATTGTGCATACAGAATCAAATAGCCTTGATCTTGTTGCGGAATAAATCCCGTTGGTACTTTTTCAAATACCCAAAAGTTTAAGCCGCATAGGCCTGCATAAATCAGCAAGACGATACTCGTCATACGCATGAGTCGCCCGACTAATCGTGAATAAGAGTGCCCAAACCATTCAAAGAACGTGTTAAACGCCCTAAAAAACCAACCCAGACAATAATCAATCACGCGCGTAAATTTATCTTTATCACCGTGCGCCCGATCTAATAACAAGGTACATAAAGCCGGGCTTAAGGTTAAAGAATTAAAAGCCGAAATAACGGTTGAAACCGCAATAGTCAAAGCAAACTGCTTGTAAAATGCACCAGATACGCCCGTAATAAAGGCTGTCGGCACAAACACCGCTACCAAAACTAAGGCCGTTGCAATAATAGGCCCCACTACTTCGCTCATCGCTTTTCGGGTCGCGTCTCTCGCAGACAGTCCTAAACCGATATGGCGTTCAACATTCTCAACCACCACAATCGCATCATCCACCACAATACCAATCGCTAAAACCAATCCAAATAATGACAAGGTATTTAAAGAAATACCCATCGCAGACATCACCGCAAAGGTGCCAATTAAAGACACCGGCACGGCTAATAAAGGAATGATAGTGGCTCGCCAATTTTGTAAGAAAATAACAACCACTAAGACCACTAACAACAAGGCCTCAAATAAAGTGATGACTACCGCCTTAATAGATTGCTGAATGAAAACGACGGTGTCGTAAATCATTTTATAATCCAATCCTTCTGGAAAACGGGTTTTTAACTTCAACATCGCTTCCACTACGGCTTTCTTAGTATCTAAGGCATTAGACCCCGGCAACTGAAAAATGGCTAAACCCACCGTAGGCTCACCATCTAATAGCAACCCTGAGTTGTAATCCTTTGCTCCCAATTCAATGCGCGCCACATCTTTAAGTAAAGTGACCTGACCATTGCTACCTTTTTTAATAACAATATCCGCAAATTGTTCGGTATCCATTAAGCGACCTAAAGTCGTAATGGTGTATTGGAAATCTGCATTTTTATGACTAGGTTGCTGCCCCACGACACCCGCCGCGACCTGTATATTTTGATCCCGAATAGCATTAATAACATCGCTGGCTGTTAAACCACGGGCGGCAATTTGTTCTGGATTTAACCAAAGTCGCATACTGTAATCACGCGCACCAAAAACGGTAATATCACCGACGCCAGGCAAACGCGCTAAAGTATCTTTAATTTGTAACAAGGCATAATTACTTAAATAAACACTGTCATAGCGTTTATCAGGTGACACCAAATTAACCACCATACTTAAATCTGGACTTCGCTTCTTAACACTCACCCCTTGCCGTCTGACTTCTTCTGGCAACCTAGGTTCGGCCAAAGCCACACGGTTTTGTACTAAAACTTGGGCCTTATCCAAATTAGTACCAGGTTTAAAGGCCACGGTTAAAGCCATACTGCCACTATTAGTAGACTGTGAAGACATATACAACATGTCTTCCACACCATTCACTTCTTGTTCTATCGGCGTTGCGACTGTTTCCGCAACCACCTGAGAGTTTGCACCCGCATAATTCGTACTAATCAGCACGGTGGGAGGGGCTATCTCAGGGTATTGAGTAATGGGTAAACTGATGAGCGCTAAACTCCCCACCAATACGATTAATATAGATAAAACGGCCGCAAAAATAGGCCGATCAATAAAGAAGTGTGTGAATCTATTCATGCTTAGTTCTCACCTTGAGATTCAGACAACACTATCTTTTCTGGATTAACCTGACGGCCCGGCATCAATTTAGGTAAGCCATCCACAACCACCCATTCGTCCGACTTTAAACCACTCACAATCACTTTGGACTGTCCGATATGAGCACCTAATGCTATCGAACGATACTCCACTTTTTGTTCCGAATTAACCACCCACACAAAGTGCTGGCCTTGGTCTGTCGCAATAGCCCGATCTGGAATTAATAGCGCAGAATAAGGCGCACTAGCCCGCACACGTAAGCGCGCAAAAAAACCAGAGTTTAATAAATCATCTGCATTTGCAAATACGCCCCGCAGTGATACGGTACCCGTTTTTATATCCGCACGCGGAGATGTGTAATCAATAATACCTTTATAAGGAAAACCCACATCATCAGACAACGCTAATTGCGCAGGTATCGGTTCAGCAATAGTCGATTTATGCTGCGCTTGTAACGCTTGACGACGATATTTAAGGGCCAAATGCTCATCTATGTCGACATACACATAAACAGGGTCAGTAGATACAATAAAGCTTAATAGGGTAGCTTCTGCCCCGCCGCCACTCACTAAGTTACCTGCCGTGATTAACTCACGCCCGATACGCCCGTCAATCGGTGCGCGAATTTTGGTATATTCCAAATTTAATTTAGCCATTTCTAAATTAGCGTGTGCCGACTGAACTGCCGCAGAGGCTTCACGTGCACCTTTACTGCGCGCATCATGCTCTTCTTCAGAAATCGCTTTACCTTTAAATAAGCGCTCTGAACGCTCTAAATCATTTTTAGCTAAATCTAATTTTACATTAGCACGCTCTAACTCAGCTTGGGCATACTGTAATTGAGCATTAAAGGGTTTAGGATCGATCTCAAATAATAAATCACCCTTTTTTACTTTGGCACCGGCTTTAAAATTTACTTTATCTAAATAACCACTCACCCTAGCGCGCACATCAACGCTACTCATTGATTCTATACGGCCGGTGTATTCATCCCATTCCGTTACATTTTGCACCAAAGGTTGGGCCATTTTTACATTAGCAGGTGGCATCACAGGCGCTTGTGCAGTATTAGCCGTATTAACATCACAGGCCACAATAGCGAGTGAAATAGACAAGACTAAACTCAGTTCTAATACCTTTATAAACGATCTTTTATGCATGCCTTATGCCTGTGCTTCAAAATAAAATTAAATGGTAATAACTCTTACCATTATAATTTACGGTATCATCTGAACTTATGTCAACTTATGTTTTAAAACGCCATGATTAAATGTGGACGACCACGAAAAGGCGAAGAAGATTCCAGCCGTCAGCGATTACTGGATGCCGCCCTCATACTTTTTTTAGAAAATGGTTACGGTAGTGTTAGCTTAGAAAATATTGCTAAAAATGCACATGTCTCAATGCGCACGCTTTATAACGAATTTGAAGGTAAAGCCGGCTTATTTGGAACGGTGATCAAACGCTACAGTGATCCCTTTGTAAGCACCTTAACTGAAGAAAGCGCTCTAACCGGTCATCCTCAAGAGGCACTCATCACTTTTGGTAAGCAATTTATAGCCGGCATTACCCAACCCGAAGTTCTTCGCATGCGCAGTATCATGATGGGGGAATCGCTACGTTTTCCTGACCTTGCCGTACAGTTTTACGAACAAGGTCCACAACGCACCTTAAATCACTTAGAAGAATTTTTTATAAAACAACAAAAAGCGGGGTATTTTAAAGATCATGACCCGCATGCACTCGCAGATCATTACTTAAGTAGTCTTCGTAATGAGCGCTTACAAAAACTCCAGTTAGGGATTGAGCCACCCCCTACGATTCATGAGATTGATACCTGGGTGCGCCAACGGACGGCACTTTTTTTAAAGGGCTGTCTAGGATAATTATAAAGTTTTCAGAACCCGCTTTAACGCGATGGGATATCTGATTACAATAAAGCAATTTAACTTATAGATATGCTTTATTTTTTATTGTGATTAGTTTCGACCCATATTATCGTATTTAATTTGTACTTGAAACCACAGTTATTTTTTAAAACCGACTTTAGATTTAATTAAATAATGCGGTCTAGCCTTCACTTCTTCATAGATTTTGGCAATATACTCACCAATAATTCCAAGACTAATCATTATAAAACTACCAATAATCAAAATACTGATGATGATAGTTGCAAAACCAGAGACGGCCCGACCTTCAAATATTGACCATATAGCATCGCCGGCTACAAAAAAGCCCAACACTAAGGTGATTAAACCTAACACACTCACAATTCTTAAAGGTAAGGAAGTGAACGTGGTTAAAGCGGTGATAGATAATTCTAACAATGACCAAAATGACCATTTGCTTTCACCATCTAATCGTTCTTCTACATCAAAATAAAGATACGCTTCAGTAAAACCAATCCAACTGGTTAAGCCTCGGAAAAACCGCTCTTTTTCAGGTAATTGATGCACTAAGATATCAACAATCTCTTTATCCAATAATTTATAGTCGGATGAGTTATTGGTATTAATGCCACCAAGACCCGAAATAAGTTTATTAATTAAAAAGGCTGCAGACTTCTTAGCGACTGATTCTTGATTTCTTGTGCGCTTTACCGCGTGCACAATTTGAGCACCGGTTTGCCATTGAGCAATCATCTCGGGCATTAATTCAGGGGGATGTTGTAAATCACTATCGATAGTAATGATTGCGTCGCCGTTTGCATATTCAAGACCGGCAAGCATAGCGCTTTCTTTACCAAAATTTCGACTCAGTTTAATGGCTTTAATATGCGCATCATCCTGACTCAAATCACAGAGTTGTTGATAGGTGTCATCAGCACTGCCGTCATCAATAACAATAATTTCCCAATCGACCTGACATTCTGATATGACATTAGTCACGTGTTTAATGGTTCTTTTAATGCCTAAGCCTTCGTTGAAAGCCGGAATAACAATGCTAATGTAGGGTGAAGTTGTGTTCATGTTTTTAATCTACTCTCTTATGCATATCGGCATAACTGTATATTATTTCTTTGGTAGAGTGCTTGAATTTCGTTACTCTTTAACAAATTGAGTTCAGATTCCCACTGATGATAATCGAGCAAACGTGAATTTTTAATCTCATCAGCATCAAATAACCCCGGGTGACACATTAGTTCATAGGTATGCCCCGAAACCAGCGTTGCAAATAATTTTTCAAGGTAATTAATAGTGAGCTTTCCACTACTATTAAGCCCTATTAAGCGCGGAGTATTGCTTTTATAACGTGATTTATTAATTACATGCACGGCTTGCAATAAAACATTTCGAATTAACGCATTAACACTCGTTGAAACTAACCATTCAGGTTGAGTTTGACGCACATGAGCTATTTTAAATTCATCGGCCAATTTCATTACAATAGGAAATAAAGGCGGCAGCATATGAATATGCTCATGCGAGTTTAAAAATTTTAAATCAACTACCTGACAGCGTTCGATTTGTGCTTGCCATTCTTTATAAATATCATCAGCGCTAATAAGTCCACGTACTAATAAACCTACCATGGGATATAAGCCAGGAAACTGCCCTCCATACTTAACCAGTTTGCTTTCCATCACTTTTGTTAAAGGGTGCCCCATTGTTAAATTAAGATGCACGCCCAAATCCACATTTTTTAATGGCTTTAACCATTCAAGCTGGCGATCTAATTCTGTAAGGTTAGCCAAGATACCCGTGGCTGTTATGCTCCCTGTTTGGATGGCCTCTAAAATACCTCTACTGGTACAGGGAAAGTAAGCATAATCATCTGCATTAATAATAAGTTTAATCGGTTGCTTATTGCTCATGAGGGTTACTTACTTGGTAGCTGATGAAACAAACTAAACCTGCCATATTCTTTAATCAACTCTAATCTTGCCATCACATTAGCGGGCAATTGATCAGCTATTTGATTTTGTAACACAAAAAAATCATGTGTCTGACCATTGATATGGTCTTGTAAATGTTCTACGCCATCAATTATTAACGTCTTACCTTTTAAATAGAACTGCGCTGAATCTGGCCGGCCTTTTAAATAAAATAAGCGTTCATCACTCATTGCCTGTGCTTGATAGGCTGCAATTATGCGTTCTTGTGATTTATAAAAATCCAATGTGGGTGATTGATAGGCAACGACAATCAGTGTAAAAGAGAGTGGTACCAATAACGCAGCTACTTTTCGATAATTATGAGAGAGGCTAGGTAATTCACTCAGCAAAATTGCCAAACCGGGTAAGCCTGGAAGTACATAAGTCCAAATCAAATTGGCTGATAAGGTAAAAAACACTAACGGAGACAGCATCCAAAAGAGACAATATAACTGCCAATGATCATCACTAGAAAAGACTGTTTTAAGTTGTTTGCCATAAAGAGCTGACCCTAGTTTATATAACAGTATCAAACTCCAAGGAAAAGCGCCGCCCAGCCAGTAAAGCCAGATCATCCCTTTAGGATGATCACGTCCAACGCCATATAAATCGCCTGTCCAACCCGGCTCTGTAAATCGCTTCCAATGTTCGCCAATAAAAAAATACTTTAAAAATCCGGGCGTGTATTGTTCAGCAATCACATACCAAGGCACGCAAACGAGTAACAATAATGAAAAACCTGTTATCCAAGGGATGCGCTTCCACACTAAACCCCAACTATTAGTCACTAGTGTCCAGCTGCCTAAAGCAAACCCCGTGAGAACAATAGTAATCGGGCCTTTTGCCATTAGACCGATACTTAAGCCTAAAAAGAAAAGATATCCCCAATAACACTTTTCTGCTTTTAAAGCGCGCCAAAATGCAACCATTGCCAATGTGACACCCCATGTCATACATTGGTCCATGGCCACCGTACCGCACATCACAAAAAACAGCACCATGCTGGAAAGCATCAGCACAGCATATTTAGCGATATCAACATTACGCTGAAATTTAGCGACTTGATACACCATCCAAACAATACCAATACCTAATAGTGTTGATGGCAAGCGGGCCGCGAACTCATTAATGCCCACCGCTCCTAAACTTAACGCCGTTAGCCAAATAGTTAAGGGTGGCTTCCCCCAAAATGGCACGCCATAATCAATCATTGGCATGATCCATTGCGATGTTTCGAGCATCTTACGAGCCATTTCCGCATATCTTGATTCGGAAGGATCGTATAAAGGATAAAAATCAGAAACTAATAAACGGACTAAAAAAATAACCCCAATAAGACCTATACTGTGAATAGGTTTGAATATTCTTTTAAATGATTCACCGATTGAGTTTGTGCGTTTTTCCACACTAAAAGTCCAAAAATAATTGAGTAAAAAGTTCCAAACTAACACGATGATTGTCGTGATAACCTGAGCATAAAGGTAATAAATATGAGGCGTCAGCAATTTCATTAACAAGAAATTCCAACCCATACCACATAAGGCTATTGCACCGAACTTGGGTAGCGTTTGTTTATGTTGCTGATTAGATTTAAAAGTGAATTTAAAGTTAAGACTATAGTTAACCAACAATCCAGCTAAAGCACCCCAGCAAGAAGCAACAACAGCGTTAACTTTATAAAACTCAACTAATCCATATAAGATGGCGTAATGCGCCAACGTTCCCGCGACACCCACTAATCCAAAAAACAAAAATTTAAGTAACATGGTCAATTAGCAAAATTTTTTGATTACTCACTTAAAATAACGCAAGAAATACAGATAAATAGCCGAGTATTATTACTGAAACCCTCTGCATTGGCAAACGGAGCTATGCTAATAGAATCTCAGTAATAATTAATCCCAGAACTCACTTACCTCAAAACATCTTTGGGCGAACTAAACTGTGAGGATAATTTCATGGTAATGGGTAAACTCACCACCGATTTTAATTCTTGTAGAATTTCTAGATATCTATTTTCGACATCCGCACTACTTTCTTCGGCATTCGCCGCCAAATAGTAACAGTTAAGCTCTAAGGCATTGGCACCGGCTTCTTGTAATTGCTGACCATAATCCACCCAACCACCAATAGAAGAACCGCTCAGACAAATCGACCAGATTCTAAACTGTGTACCTTGAGGAGATTTTACCCGATAGCCTACTGAGATAATGACATCAAGCCTAATACCCTCAGCCCGCCATACTGTATTTTTTAAAGTTCTCAGCTTGCTCAAATATTTCTATATA
>CANGLL010000005.1 GCA_947454605.1 Methylococcaceae bacterium
ACAGATGTAACTGGAGCGGTAGCATTGCCAGAGGGTGTAGAGATGGTTATGCCTGGTGATAATATTTCTGTAAAAGTAAAATTAATTTCACCGATTGCGATGGAAGATGGCTTGCGATTCGCGATTCGTGAAGGTGGTCGTACTGTCGGCGCTGGTGTTGTTGCATCAATAATAGAGTAATAAATATGTCAAATCAAACTATCAGAATCCGATTAAAATCATTTGATCATAAGTTAATTGATCAGTCGGCTGGCGAGATAGTAGAAACAGCAAGACGTACTGGTGCCCAAGTAAAGGGCCCAATACCTTTGCCTACTAAAAAAGAACGTTTTACGATTTTAATTTCTCCACACGTAGATAAAGATGCACGTGATCAGTATGAATTAAGAACGTACAAAAGATTGCTGGACATCGTTGAGCCAACAGAAAAAACAGTTGATGCATTAATGAAGTTGGATCTTGCAGCTGGTGTTGATGTACAAATAAAATTGAATTAAGAATAGAGGAATTGGCAGATGTCAATAGGTCTTATAGGTCGTAAATGTGGTATGACCAGAGTATTTTGTGAAGACGGTACCTCAGTACCAGTTACTGTTCTTCAAATCGACTCAAATAGAGTTACCCAAGTTAAAAGTATAGAAACAGATGGTTACAGGTCAATACAGGTTTCTGCTGGCGAAAAAAAATCGTCTAGAGTAAATAAAGCTATTGCTGGTCATTATGCTGCTGCAAATTCAAAAGCAGGTAGAGGACTTTGGGAGTTTAGATTAGAAGAAGATGAAGGTGTTGAATATTCAACAGGATCTGAACTTTCTGTAGATTTATTCTCGGCTGGACAAGTGGTAGATGTGCAGGGTAAGAGTATCGGTAAAGGTTTTGCAGGTGGTATCAAGCGACATCACTTTAGTATGCAAGATGCTACACATGGTAACTCTAGATCCCACAGGGTGCTCGGTTCTATTGGTATGTGTCAAACTCCTGGTCGTGTATTCAAGGGAAAAAAAATGGAAGGTCATCTTGGCAATGTCAGAAGAACTGTCCAAAATTTGACCATACAAGCTGTTGATACCGAGAGAAATTTAATTTTAGTGAAGGGTGCTGTTCCTGGAGCTAAAGGGGGTGATGTGATAATTACGCCTGCTATGAAAATGCGAAATAAAGGTTAGGCCATGGGATTGCATATACCTGCTATAAACGAAAACGATTTATCTGGAAATTATGACGTAAGTGAGTCAGTTTTCGGTCAATTATACAATGAAACTTTAATACATCAGTTAGTGGTTCGCTATATGGCTGGATCACGAGCGGGCACAAAAAGTCAAAAAACCCGATCTGATGTTAGTGGTGGTGGATCTAAACCATGGCGTCAAAAAGGAACTGGTAGAGCAAGGTCAGGTACTACTAGAAGTCCTGTATGGCGAACTGGTGGTGTAGCTTTTGCTGCAAGACCAAGATCATATGATCAGAAATTGAATAAAAAAATGTTCCGAGTTGGAATAAAATCAATTCTTTCGGAACTATTAAGACAAGATAGATTGGCTGTTAGTAGTGACATCTTATCTGTTACGTCAAAAACAAAAGATTTATTCAATAAACTCAAAACTGTTGATGCAAATAGAATATTAATAGTTGTTGAAGCAATAAATGTTAATTTGGCTCTAGCTTCTAGAAACATACCTTATGTAGAAGTAATTGAGGCTATTAATTTAAATCCAGTATTATTAGTTTCTGCTGATAAAGTAATTGCAACTCCTGGCGCATTGAAATTGTTAGAAGAGAGATTAGCATGAGTTTAAATTCATATTTATTAGCAGGTATATTAGAAGCACCAATTATTTCTGAAAAAAGCACAAATGCTGCTGAAAAGAATAATCAGTTTGTATTTAAAGTAAAAAAATCTGCTACAAAAAAACAAATAAAAAGTGCAGTAGAGTTAATGTTTGAAGTAGAAGTTCAATCAGTTCATGTTCTTAACATGAAAGGTAAAATCAAAAGAGCTGGTAAGACTATGGGAAAGCGTTCTGATTGGAAAAAAGCATACGTAAAGCTTAAGCCCGGTCATGATATAGAATTTTCTGCTGCATAAATAATTACAGTAATATATCAATAGGAAACGGTAGAAAGCATGGCGATTGTAAAATCAAAACCGACGTCACCGGGATCACGGTTTGTAATTCGCATTAAAAATGATGAATTACATAAAGGAAAGCCCTTTGCGCCTTTACTTGCAAAAAAGAGTAAAAGTGGCGGTCGTAATAATCAAGGGCGTATAACAACACGTCATATCGGTGGTGGTCATAAACAACACTATCGTATCGTAGATTTTAAACGAAATAAAACTGATATTCCTGCGGTTGTTGAACGCCTAGAATATGATCCTAATAGAACGGCTAATATTGCGTTAATTCTATTCAAGGATGGAGAAAGACGTTATATTATTGCACCAAAAGGAATAATTGTAGGTCAGGAAATTTTATCTTCAGATACTGTACCTGTTAAACCTGGTAATTGTATGCCGCTTCGCAATATACCTATGGGTACAACAGTCCATTGTGTGGAGTTAAAGCCAGGTAAAGGAGCGCAAATTGCTAGAAGTGCTGGGACTTCAGTTCAATTGGTAGCTAGAGATGGGGCGCACGCAACCATCAGGTTAAGATCTGGAGAAATGAGAAAAGTCATGGCTGATTGTAAAGCTGTCATTGGTGAAGTATCAAATTCAGAACATAATCTTGCTTCACTAGGTAAAGCTGGTGCTTCAAGATGGAAAGGTGTTAGACCTACCGTACGTGGTGTTGTAATGAATCCTGTTGACCATCCTCATGGTGGTGGTGAAGGTCGTACATCAGGTGGTAGACACCCAGTTTCGCCGTGGGGTATGCCAACTAAGGGATACAAAACCAGAAAAAATAAACGTACTGATAATATGATTATCAGACGTCGTAAGCAGAAATAGAGAGGTTTCATAGTGCCGCGTTCAATTAAAAAAGGTCCTTTTATTGATCATCATCTTTTAAAAAAGGTTGAAGATGCATTAAGTAACAATAACAGGAAACCAATTAAAACTTGGTCAAGAAGATCTATGATTATTCCAGATATGTTGGGATTAACAATAGCAATTCACAATGGAAAATTACATATTCCAGTATTAATATCTGAGAATATGGTTGGTCACAAATTAGGTGAGTTTGCACCTACACGTACATATAAAGGCCATGTGGCTGATAAGAAATCTAGGTAATTGATATATGGAAACTAAAGCAACATTAAAAAACGCTCCATTATCAGCTCAAAAAGCTAGACTTGTTGGTGATCAAATACGTGGATTATCAGTTGAGAATGCAATTAATACTCTTAAATTTAGTTCAAAAAAAGCAGCAGCTATTTTTACTAAAATATTAGAGTCGGCAATTGCAAACGCAGAGCATAATGAAAGCGCAGATATTGACGAATTAAAAGTTACTACTGTATTTGTAAATGAAGGCGCCACAATGAAAAGATTTAGGGCAAGAGCTAAAGGGAATGCAAATCATATCCTAAAAAGAACCTGCCATATTACAGTTAAAGTAGCAGAATACGAGTAGAGGCATAAATATGGGTCAAAAAGTACATCCAACCGGTATAAGATTAGGTATAGTAAAGGATTGGAATTCTAGATGGTATGCAAGTACTCAAGATTATTCTAAATATCTATTTCAAGATATTAAAGTAAGAGAGTTTCTTAAAAAGAAACTTGCTCATGCCTCTGTTAGTAAAATACAAATTAATAGACCAGCTAATAACGCACACATAACAATTCATTCAGCAAGACCTGGTATAGTAATTGGTAAGAAGGGAGAAGATATTGACGTACTTCGACTTGAGATATCAAAGATGATCGGCGTACCAGTACAATTGAACGTTGAAGAAATTAGAAAACCTGAGTTAGATGCTCAATTAGTTGCAGAAGGTGTAGCGCAACAATTAGAAAAACGTATTATGTATAGACGTGCTATGAAAAGAGCTGTTACAAATACGATGAGATTAGGTGCTGAAGGAATAAAAATAAATGTGGGTGGACGTTTGAATGGTGCTGAAATCGCTAGAAGTGAATGGTATCGCGAAGGCAGAGTACCATTACACACGCTTCGTGCAGATATCGATTATGCAACTGCTGAAGCACACACAACCTATGGAATAATAGGAATTAAAGTGTGGATTTTCAAAGGTGAGGTATTCGATATGGATGCTCATCTAGCTTCTATTAACTCTGATACTAAGAAATAGTTGAAGGAACAAAATTATGCTTCAACCTAAAAGAACAAAATTCCGTAAGCAACATAAAGGCAGAAATAACGGTACTGCCGTAAGAGGTTCATCAGTAAGTTTTGGTGAATTTGGTTTGAAATCAGTCGGACGTGGCAGAATAACAGCTCGTCAAATTGAAGCTGCCCGTAGAACTATTACTCGTCATGTAAAAAGGGGCGGTAAATTATGGATTAGAATATTTCCAGATAAGCCAATTACAAAGAAACCTTTAGAAGTTCGTATGGGAAAAGGTAAAGGTAGTGTAGAATACTGGGTTGCTCAAGTACGACCTGGAACGATGCTATACGAAATTCAAGGTGTATCTGAGGAACTGGCACGTGAAGCATTCGCTTTAGCGGCAGCTAAGCTACCATTAAAAACATTGTTTACTGCACGGACTATAATGTAATGAAAGCAAGTGAATTACGTACTAAAAGTACAGAAGAATTAGAAAATTTGTTGGTTGAATTATCACGTGAAATATTTAACCTAAAAATGCAAAAAGGAATTGGTCAGTTATCTAAACCTGATCAGGTAAAAAAAGTAAGAAGAAATGTTGCGCGTATACACACTCTTCTTAATCAAAAAGTGAGCGCATAATAATGACTGATAATCAAACTAAGTTACGCACAATTACTGGTAAAGTCGTCAGCAACAAAATGGACAAAACTATAACAGTTCTTGTTGAGCGTGTTGTAAAGCACCCTGTATATGGTAAGTATATTAAGCGTTCAACAAAAATGATGGCTCATGATGAGCAAAATAGTTGTAATGAGGGTGATGTGGTTTCAATTACATCATGTCGTCCTATGTCTAAAAATAAAACATTTACATTAGTTGCAGTATTAGATGCTGCAAAGAAATAACTGTTTTTTTATATAATATTTTAGGAATAAATCATGATTCAGATGCAAACTAACCTTGACGTCGCCGATAACAGCGGTGCAAAAAGGGTCATGTGTATCAAAGTACTTGGTGGTTCACATCGAAGATATGCTGGAATTGGCGATATTATCAAGGTGAGCATTAAAGACGCAATACCACGCGGACGAGTAAAGAAAGGCGAAGTATACAATGCTTTAGTTGTAAGAACTAGAAAAGGGGTGAGAAGACCTGATGGTTCTGTAATACGTTTCGATGGAAATTCTGCAGTTATCTTAAATAATAATTTGCAACCGTTAGGTACTCGTATTTTTGGTCCTGTCACACGTGAGTTAAGAGGTGAAAAATTCATGAAAATTATCTCTTTAGCTCCAGAAGTTTTGTAAGGTTACTATAAATGGCAAAGATTAAAAAAGGCGACGACGTAATAGTTCGTACAGGCAAAGATAAAGGTAAAAGTGGTAGAGTGTCTAAGGTACTAAAAGATGACAAAATTTTAGTCGAGGGTATTAACCACGTAAAGAAGAATCAAAAAGCGAATCCTAATGCAGGTATTAGTGGCGGTATTATCTTAAAAGAAATGCCAATTAATATTTCTAATGTTGGTTTGTATAATCCACAAACGAAAAAAGCTGATAAAGTTGGATATAAAGTACTTGACGATGGTAGAAAAGTCAGATTCTTTAAATCGACTAATGAAGTAATTGACGTACAAGTAGGAGATATATAATGGCTAGATTAGAAACTGTATATAAAGAAAAAGTTCAACCTGCTCTAGTTGAGCAGTTTGGTTATAAATCAGTAATGCAAGCACCAAGAATTACAAAAATAACACTTAATATGGGTGTTGGTGGTGCAGTTGCAGACAAAAAAATATTACAATCAGCTTTATCAGATATGGAAAAAATATCTGGGCAAAAACCTGTTGTTACTTTAGCAAGAAAATCGATAGCTGGTTTTAAAATACGTGACGATATGCCAATTGGGTGTAAGGTTACATTGCGTAGCGATCGTATGTTTGAATTTCTTGATAGACTTATAAGTATATCAATTCCAAGAATACGTGACTTTAGAGGATTAAGTTCTAAAAGCTTCGACGGTAGAGGAAACTACTCGATGGGTGTAAAAGAACAAATTATTTTTCCCGAAATTGATTATGATAAAATCGATGCTCTTCGTGGTATGGATATTACTATAACAACAACTGCTCAGACAAATGAAGAAGGTCTAGCGTTACTTAAGTTATTTAATTTTCCATTCAAGAATTAAGAGGTATTTATCATGGCAAAAAAATCAATGATCGCCCGCGAAGAGAAGCGTAAGAAATTAGTATCCAGATTTAGTGTAAAGCGGAATGCACTTAAAGAATTAATTAGGGATCCTAATACAAGCTACGAAGAAAAAGATAAAGCTCAATTACAACTCCAAAAATTACCAAGGGATTCAAGTGTTACACGAATTAGAAATCGTTGTAATTTAACTGGTCGTCCTCATGGGTATTATCGCAAGTTCGGGCTTAGTCGAAATAAATTGAGAGAAGCGACAATGCGTGGTGATGTTCCTGGTGTAGTCAAGGCAAGTTGGTAAGATCTGTTAGATCAAGTTTGGAGAATTAGAGATGAGTATGACAGACCCAGTAGCAGATATGCTAACTCGTATAAGAAACGGGCAATCTGCTGGAAAGAAAAATATTAAACAACCTTCATCTAAATTGAAAGTTTCAATAGCTAAAGTTTTAAAAGAAGAAGGTTATATTACAGATTTTACAACTGAAACAAACGGAAGTCACACCGTAATGACAGTAGAATTGAAATATTACAAAGGTGCTCCTGTAATCGAATCAATCAAAAGAGTTAGTAGACCAGGTTTACGTATTTATAAATCTAAAGACGAATTGCCAAAAGTACTTGGCGGCTTAGGTATTGCTATTGTATCAACTTCTAATGGCGTAATGACTGATAGAGCTGCACGTGCAATTGGGCATGGCGGTGAAGTCATTTGTACAGTCTGTTAATATAGGTGATTAATGTCTAGAATAGCAAAATCTCCCGTGAATGTACCAAATGGTGTTGAGATTAAATTTGTTGGAAATAACTTAACTGTTAAGGGATCCAAAGGTGCATTAAACGTTGTTTTAAATTCTACTGTTAGTATCGTTGTTAAAAATGATGTCGCTAATGTTGAGTGGAATACAGAAGATAAAGTTGCAACAGCCCAGGCTGGTACTGCAAGAGCTCTTCTTAATAATATGGTAGTCGGTGTTTCAGAAGGATTCGAAAGAAGACTTACGTTAATTGGTGTTGGTTATAGAGCAGCAGCAAAAGATAACATTTTAAATTTATCTTTGGGATTTTCCCATCCTGTTGATTTTATAGTACCAGCAGGGATTACTGTAGAAACTCCAACGCAGACCGAAATAATTGTTAAAGGAACTGATAAGCAACTAGTAGGAGAGGTATCTGCTAAAATTAGAGCTTATCGTCCCCCAGAACCTTACAAAGGTAAAGGCGTCAGATATGCTGACGAGAATGTTGTAAGAAAAGAAGCTAAAAAGAAGTAAGGTAGCGTAATGGATAAGAAACAATCTCGTATGAAAAGAGCGTTAAAACTTCGTTCTAAAATTAAAAGTTTACGTGTAGCAAGATTATCGGTTCATAAAACTGCATTGCATATATATGCACAAGTAATTTCTGACGACGGTACAAAAACTATTGTTAGTGCATCAACTAACCAAGATAGCATAAAATCAACTTTAAAATATACTGGAAATGTTGAAGCAGCTACTATTGTTGGTAAATTAATTGCTGAAAAAGCTATTGAAGCGGGTGTTACAGAGGTTGCATTTGATAGATCTGGTTTTAAATACCATGGTCGTGTAAAAGCTCTTGCAGATGCTGCTCGTCAAGCTGGTTTAAAATTTTAGGAGATAAGTGTGGCTAATGCAAATGCACAAATAAGCACAGATGGATTACAAGAAAAGTTAGTAAATGTTAGACGTGTAGCTAAGGTTGTTAAAGGTGGTAGGGTTTTCGGCTTCACTGCACTAACAGTTGTGGGCGATGGTGAAGGTCGTGTAGGATATGGGGTAAGTAAAGCCAGAGAAGTTCCTATTGCTATCCAAAAATCTTTAGAGCAAGCAAGAAAAAATATGCGTAAAGTTTCTTTAAAAGGTGACACTCTACAATATCCAATTATGAATACAACAGGTGCAGCAAAAGTTTATATGCAGCCTGCGTCAGAAGGAACTGGAATAATTGCAGGTGGTGCTATGAGAGCAGTATTTGAAGTTGTAGGTGTTCATAATGTACTTGCAAAATGTATTGGTACAAGTAATCCAATCAATGTTGTCAGGGCAACAATTAATGGATTAACTGGCATGCACAATGCTAATCAGATAGCTGCTAAACGTGGCTTATCTGTAGACCAAATTATCGGGTAATAAAATGACTAGTTTGAAATTAAATGTCACAATGACAAAAAGTAAATTTGGCAGATTACCAAAGCACCAAGCGTGCTTAAAAGGTTTGGGCTTGAGAAAAATCAATCAATCTGTAATTGTTCTTAATACTCCTGAAAATAAAGGCATGATTAATAAGGTTTCTTATATGCTAACAGTGGAGGAAATTTAATGTTTTTAAATACAATTCAATCTGCTGAAGGTTCACGAAAAAAACGTGTAAGAGTAGGTAGAGGTATCGGTTGTACTTTAGGTAAAACATGTGGAAGAGGCCATAAAGGCCAAAAAGCACGTAGTGGCGGATTTCATAAAGTAGGTTTTGAAGGCGGTCAAATGCCGTTGCAACGCAGATTACCTAAAGTTGGTTTTAAATCTTTAAAAAGTAAATATACTGCTGAAGTCAGGCTAAGTGAAATCAATAATTTATCTGAGTTGCAAATTGATTTAAAGACACTGATACAAGCTAATATTGTTCCAGTATTCACTAAAACTGTAAAAATTATTCAATCTGGGTTGATTAATAAATCTGTTGTTATTAGAGGGCTTAAAGTTACTTCTGGCGCTCGTAATTCAATTGAAGCAGCTGGCGGAAAAATCGAGGCATAAGTAGTGTCATCTTCTAAATTAAAAAATAAAACTAATGGACTGTCAGAATTAAAAGATAGATTATTATTTGTGGTAAGTGCATTAGTTGTATACAGGATTGGATCACATATACCTGTTCCTAGTATTGATCCTAATGCACTTGCTGCAATGTTTGAGCAGCAGAGTGGATCAATACTTGATATGTTTAATATGTTCTCAGGTGGTGCTTTAATGCGACTGAGCATATTTGCATTGGGTATCATGCCTTATATATCAGCATCAATTATTATGCAGTTGATGACCGTTGTATTGCCGACCATGGAGCAATTGAAGAAAGAAGGTGAATCTGGGCGTAGAAAAATATCACAGTTTACTAGATATGGTACTGTTTTGCTTGCAACATTCCAAGCAATTGGCATTTCAATAGCGTTGCAAAATCAAACTGCAGGTGGATTATCTGTTGTTTTAAATCCTGGAATAGGATTTATAGGTATTACTACAGTAACTTTAGTAACAGGAACTATTTTCCTTATGTGGTTAGGAGAGCAAGTAACTGAGCGTGGAATCGGAAATGGGATTTCAATGATTATTTTTTCTGGCATTGTATCTGGCCTACCTAAAGCAATTGGTGGAACCTTAGAACTTGCTAGAACGGGTGAAATGAATGGTGGTTTTATAATATTGTTATTTCTACTATCAATTTCAGTAACTGCTTTAGTGGTTTTTGTTGAAAGAGGGCAGCGTAGAATAGTTATTAATTATCCTAAGAGGCAAGAAGGTCGTAAATTGTATGGTGGTCAAAGTAGTTTTTTGCCTTTGAAAATAAATATGGCAGGCGTAATTCCTCCAATATTTGCTTCTAGCATTATTCTTTTTCCCGCAACAATTGCTGGTTGGTTCGGTAACACTGAAGGTTTTTCATGGTTACAAGATATCGCGACTATGTTGTCACCTGGTCAACCTGTCTATGTTTTGATCTACGCAAGTGCAATTATATTCTTTTGTTTTTTTTATACAGCTTTAGTATTCAACTCAAAAGAAACTGCAGAAAACTTGAAGAAATCAGGTGCTTTTTTGCCTGGAATAAGACCGGGTATTCAAACATCAAATTATATTGACAAAGTTATGACAAGATTGACACTAATTGGTGCATTCTATATAACTTTAGTTTGTTTGCTACCAGAGTTTTTAATTGTTTATTGGAATGTCCCGTTTTATTTCGGTGGTACTTCATTATTAATTATAGTTGTTGTAGTTATGGATTTTATATCTCAGATTCAAACTCATGTTATGTCACAACAATATGATGGATTGATGAAAAAATCAAACTTAAAAAAATAACTAAGAAATATATGTTCATAGGAGTTCAAATATGAAAGTAAGAGCCTCAGTCAAAGCAATTTGCAGAAACTGTAAAATTGTAAAAAGAAATGGCGTTGTTAGAGTAATTTGTGTCGATGGTAGACATAAACAAAGACAAGGTTAAATTTTGTTGCGACAGAAGAATTCAAATGTTATACTTCTGCGCTTAACTTTAGATTGCTACAAGGGGAGTATCTAGATGGCACGTATTGCCGGGATAAATATACCAGATCATAAACATGCGGTTATAGCTTTAACTGCAATTTACGGTGTTGGTCGTCAAACTGCAAGTGAAATTTGTGAAAAAGTTGGTATTCAAACGTCAGTTAAAATTAAAGAATTGACAGAGGAGCAATTAGAAACAATCCGTACTGTGGTTTCAAAAATGACAGTAGAAGGTGATCTACGTCGTGAAGTCTCAATGAATATTAAGCGTTTGATGGATCTTGGTTGCTATCGTGGTATAAGGCATCGTCGTGGCTTACCTTTAAGAGGGCAAAGAACTCGAACTAATGCTCGTACTCGTAAAGGTCCCCGTAAACCAATTAGAAAATAAGTACCCCTTTAGAGGTTTTAATTAATGGCTAGTCCAAATCGCGCTAGAAAACGTATAAAAAAAGAAGTTGCTGATGGTATTGTTCACGTTCATGCTTCGTTTAATAACACAATTATAACTATTACAGATAGAAAAGGTAACGCTCTATCATGGGCTACTTCTGGGGGTTCTGGTTTCAGAGGCTCAAGAAAAAGCACTCCCTTTGCTGCTCAAGTCGCAGCAGAAAAAGCTGGAATAGTTGCTCAAGAATTTGGCATGAAAAATCTTGATGTTATGATTAAAGGTCCTGGTCCAGGTCGTGAATCTGCCGTACGTTCTTTAAATAACTTAGGTTTTAAAATTAATAACATCGTTGATGTGACGCCAATTCCACACAATGGATGTCGTCCTCCTAAAAAACGTCGCGTATAGAAACGGAGTTGTAAAATGGCAAGATATCTTGGACCTACTTGTAAATTAAGTAGAAGAGAAGGAACTGATCTGTTTTTAAAAAGCAGAGGAAAGTCACTTGAAAATAAATGTAAATTAGATCAGAGACCAGGTCAGCATGGTATTAAACGTACTAGAAATTCTGACTATGCGCTTCAGTTAAGAGCTAAACAAAGATTACGACGTATATACGGTGTACTAGAAAAACAATTCAGAAATTATTATAAAATTGCTGATATGAAAAAAGGTGCTACTGGTGAAAATCTTTTAAACTTATTAGAATCTAGATTAGATAATATTGTTTATCGTATGGGTTTTGCTAGTACACGGGCAGAAGCGCGTCAATTGGTTTCACATAAGTCTATTATGATTAACGGTTCATTAATTAATGTTCCTTCTTATCAAGTATCTCCTGGTGATGCTATTACGATAAGAGAAAAATCTAAAAAACAACAACGTATTGTTGATTCGCTAAGTGTAACAGAGCAATACGGTTATCCATCATGGGTTGAAGTTAATTCAAAAGAAATGACCGGGGTCTTTAGTTCATTACCTGATCGTATTGAACTTGGTAGTGATATTAACGAACAACTAGTAGTAGAACTTTACTCTAAATAATAGTAGTACTGAGGGATATAAATGCAGAATCCTATTTCTGGCTTATTAAAGCCAAGATTAGTAGAAGTCGAATCTAAGTCGGCTAATCATTCCAGGATTGTAATAGAGCCACTAGAGCGTGGTTTTGGGCACTCACTTGGTAATGCATTAAGACGAGTTTTATTGTCAACTATACCCGGGTGTGCAGTTACTGATGTAGAAATCGAAGGAGTTTTGCACGAGTACACTACTATTGATGGTGTTCAAGAAGATGTCATCGATATATTGTTAAACTTAAAGAAACTTGCAGTTATTCTTCATTCTAAAGATGAAGTTGAGCTTATTTTAAGTAAAACTGGAACAGGTCCCGTGACAGCTTCAGATATTCTTCTGCCACATGACGTTGAGATTGTAAATCCTGAACTTGTTATAGCTAATTTAACTCAAGTTGGTGTTGTACTTAATATGAAAATTAGAGTGCGACGTGGAAGAGGTTATGAGCCAGTAAGTGTTCGTAAGCTTAATTCCGAAAATACATTTGTAGTCGGTGCATTACAATTAGACGCTGCTTATAGTCCAATTGTTAAAGTCGCTTATCAAGTTGAAAGTACTCGTGTTGAGCAACGAACTAATTTAGATAAATTAGTTATTGAGCTTGAGACAAATGGAACTGTTGATCCTGAGACAACTATAAAACTTGCAGCTACTATTCTTCATGATCAACTTTCAGTGTTTGTTGATTTTGAAAAGGTAAATGATCAAATTGATGATGATGAAGTTGAGGTTGTCGAAATATTTGATCCTGTATTATTACGTCCTGTTGATGATCTTGAATTAACAGTTCGATCTGCTAATTGTCTTAAAGCTGAGAATATTTTCTATATAGGTGATTTAATTCAACGTACAGAAGTTGAGTTATTAAAAACACCTAATTTAGGTAAGAAATCTCTTACAGAAATTAAAGATATATTAGCACTCAAAGGATTGTCACTTGGTATGCGTCTTGAAAATTGGCCGCCAGAGAACTTAGCTGACCATTCACACGCAATAACAACACATTAACATTAGGTCTTTTTATTTATGAGACATCGTAAGTCAGGTAGAAAATTAAACATTACTAGCAGTCATCGTAAAGCATTGTTCAGTAACATGGCAAATTCACTATTTAAGCATGAGTTGATTAAAACAACTTTGCCTAAAGCTAAGGAATTAAGAAGTTTTGCAGAGCCATTAATCACACTTTCTAAAGAAGATAGTGTAGCTAAAAGAAGAATAGCATTTGCTAGGTTGCGTGATCGTGATATGGTTACCAAATTATTCAATGAGTTAGGTCCAAGATATAAAACTAGAGCCGGTGGTTATTTACGCATCATGAAGTGTGGCTTCAGATCTGGTGATGATGCTCCTATGGCTTATGTTGAATTAGTTGATAGAGCTGAATAAATAATTTTATTTTAGACATAAAAAAAGCCGGTAAAACCGGCTTTTTTTATGTCTAAAATTATGTATAACACTGCCATAAGTCAGCGTTATACATATGTTTTATTGTTCTAATAAATCAATTTTATTTTCTTTACCGTTCCATTCATCAGCTCCATCCAAAGGAGATTTTACTTCAGTAATACTTGGCCAATTTTTAGATAACTCTGCGTTCAGCTCAGCAAATTTTTCTTGTCCTTCTGGGAGTTCATCTTCTGCAAAAATTGCGTTAGCAGGGCATTCTGGTTCGCACAATGTGCAATCAATACATTCATCTGGGTCAATTACAAGAAAGTTTGGACCTTCATGGAAGCAGTCAACAGGACATACGTCAACACAGTCAGTAAATTTACATTTAATACAGTTTTCAGTGACTACAAAAGCCATAATTTATCCGAGAAAAAGTTTAGGGAACATAATTAATAATGACATCATTTTATCAGAAAGGATGCCGCGATTAAATACTAAGTTTTCCTAATTTAATATTTCTTTCTTCACAAATGAAGTGAAGATACCATTTGTATCTTCTAGTTTTTTGACTTCTGCTTTTTTTAAGCCTTGTCGAGCGAGCGCTCTTAATTGATCATCTGCAAATTTCTGTTCTGGTCTAGAAGGTATTGAAATTGCTTTTTTATAATACTTCTCAGCTTCATCTAATTGATTGAGCGATAGTAAAAATTCAGCATAAAAATAATTACTCTCTAAGCCTTCTGGGTTTATTTTAACGGCATTTTCAAACATGTACTTAGCTACATTTTCATCGCCAAAACCAATAGGCCATAAAGGTGTCATGTAATAAAGGGCGCCGAGTGTAACATAAGCAGATCCACCCAGTGCTGCTGGGTCTCTTTTGATAGCTTCTTGTAACAAATCATGGGCATCATGAATATTTTCTAAAGCCTCTACTGCATTGATATGGTCTGCGTTACAGGCTTTTATGATGGCTTCCCATATTAATGGTTCAGCTTTGTTGGGATATTCTTTAGCTAAATGCGTTACTTTCTTATAGAGCTTGTTGTAGGCGATTTCTTGCTTTTTATCAGGGGTGTTGTAGTGAATAATCGCCCACTCAGACTCTATATCTTGTAAAGAGTCATTTAAGCTCACTGCAAAACACTGAGCTGATAATGTCATTACTGCAACAAATGTTGTTTTTTTCATACAGTCCAATATATATGATAATCATTTTTATATCAATAGACTCCATCAATCATTTACCACTGATTATAGGGATTATTGGCTAGATTGTTGTTGTAGTATCTCAAATCTTGAGTTACTTCTATACCAATCCATTCTGGATGTTCGAAATTACTGTTTTGCGATGCTAATTCAATTTCTGCAACAATTAGCCCTTGATTATCACCATGAAACTCATCTATTTCCCATATATTGCCTTTATGTAGAACATAGTGACGTGTTTTTTCAATGATGGGTTTTTTACAGAGTTGATCAATAATTTCTAATGCATCTTTGTAAGGGATTTCATATTCATACTCACTTCTTTGATTTCCAATGGTGGCTGATTTAATATTTATCCATGCCTGATTATCACTTATCCTTATCCTAATTGAGCTGGTTGGTAGTGAATTTAAATATCCTTGTTTAAAGATCACTGATTTATTGACGTTGCTGCGCCAACTATCATTACTTAATAAAAACTTATGCTCTATTTCAATGGCCATTATTTTTACCGCAGTTATTTGATTTATCACATAAGGGAGGAGTTTGCGTTTCTGAGCACCCACATAGGTATAAAGTTTCGGATGTTTCGGCAATAAACTTAAATGATTTTTTAGTAGAGAACTCTCTATGTGCGTTATCACACAAAGGCATATTTTTACTAAAGCCACAGGTACACCAAGAATATTGTTTGCCTTCGATAACATCTACGGCTAAAGGAGCGTTGATTTTAGTCTGCATAATTTACAATTATTTGCGTTTTAAATGGTTAGTAGGAAGCGTAATAGTCAATAATAGGATGCATCAATTCCATGAATATATTATTGTTTTTGCGAGATATCTATTTATTTTAAATATGCTTAAAGTCCTGCTTTATTTAATTGTCTAGCAATGCTAAAGTTACAGGTAATCAAAATTTTGATTTTAATTATAACCACTCTTAAGAGTATTTCTTTTAAACTTTGTATTAGGACATTCACATGGCTTTTGAATTACCCGCATTACCTTACGCTAGTAACCGATTAGTACCTTATATTTCAGAAGAAACTTTAGAGTTTCATCATGGTAAACATCACCAAACTTATGTTACTAACTTAAACAATTTAGTACCTGGCACTGAGTTCGAAGGATTATCATTAGAAGAAATTATCTTAAAGTCTTCTGGTCCTATATTCAATAATGCAGCACAAGTATGGAACCACACTTTCTATTGGAACAGTTTAATTCCAAATGGCGGCGGTGCTCCAACAGGTGCACTAGCTGACTTAATCAACAGCACTTTTGGTTCATTTGATAAATTTAAAGAAGAATTCACTAAATGTGCTGTGACTACTTTCGGTTCAGGTTGGGCTTGGTTAGTTAAAAATGCTGATGGTACATTAGCGCTTGTTAGCACTAGTAACGCAGGTTGCCCTTTAACTACAGGCCAAACACCATTATTAACATGTGACGTTTGGGAACACGCTTATTACATCGATTATCGTAATGCGCGTCCAGCTTATTTAGAAGCTTTCTGGGCATTAGTTAACTGGGATTTCGCAGCTGCTAACTACAAGGCTTAAGTTTTACTCTCGCTGCCTCTATACTTTACTATATAGAGGCAGTTTTTACCTCTCGATACCCACTCTGAATAGCACGTTAACTTTTTAGTTGTTTCGGCTCATTCTACTGACATCACACATTAATTCTTACTCATTATGAGATTAAAACTGTTACTTCTTTGGTTGTTTTTACCGGAAGTTGTTTTTGCGCAAGCATCAATGCCTGCAGAAATTACGCCACCCAAGGGTCATACACCCTATCTAACAGTTTATGCAAAAGGTGTGCAGATATATCAATGTACGTTTAATCAGGGGGATTATTCATGGCAGGTGCAGGCGCCTGAAGCAACGCTTTTTAATGAAAAACATGAGGTCATAGGTAATCATTACAAAGGACCTATTTGGGAGTATAAGAAAGGCAGTCATGTCGTAGGTAAAGTTCTCAACTCGGTAAATAAAACACCTACGGCTATCTCTTGGCTATTGGTTGAGGTTGTGTCTCATCAAGGTGATGGACCTTTCTCGGCAGCGAGTTATATCAATCGATATGACACAAGTGAAGGACTTGCGCCACTAAATGGCTGTAATGCTAACCATTTAGGGAGTGAGAAACGCATACCTTACAGCGCCCATTATCTATTCTATAAGACAGCTAAGCTTTAATTTAGTTAAGACGTATTTCATGCTATGTTAATACATTCCCTGAAAGCCAGTTGAATGCCATACATTCAGTCTAGGATTAAGATTCACTAGGCTTATCACTGTTGATTCTTATATAAAGTAAAAACAGCTTTATCTGCTAGTGTCTTGATTTAATATTTCCTTTAAAAAAGGAATGGTCAGTTTGCGTTTAGCGGCTAAAGACGCATGATCCAGATCTATCAATAACGCCCATAAGTAATTCAAATCTCGATCATAATGCGTCAGGATAAATCGGGCAGTTTGCACAGAGATATCAAAACCCATATGCCCGGCTTTAAATATTAAGGCAGCCGTTTTATCATCATCATCTAAAGCCTTTAACTTGAGTGTTAAGCCCCAATTTAAACGGGTCTTAAGGTCAGGTAGGCTCACTTTTAAATCTGCAGGTGGACAGGAAGCCGATAGGATCAGTGTATTGCCAAGTTCTCGATGTTGATTAAAGAAATTAAAAAATGCTAACTCCCACTCAGATTTGCCCATGATGTGTTCTAAATTGTCAAAGCACACTAGATCAAACGATTCTAATCCGCATAAAGCATCTGGCTCAGGAAGTTGCTCTGCACTTAAATCGAAGTAAAAAGAACTTAAATTGACGCGTTGCGCCTTATTACAGCAGGCTCTGAGTAAGTGACTTTTGCCTAAACCAGGTTCTCCCCAGATATAGACTTGTGATTCAGTGCGGTACACGACGGCATCTTGCAATAAGCTAACGGCTTCTAGATTGCAGCCCGTATAGAAATCATCAAACGTTTGATTAGCTCTAAACTCAAAGCTTAATGGTAATTGTTTTACTGCCATGTACCCTTATTTCCTTGAGTAGCGCACGAAAAAATTAGCACCAAAAAATAATAATAAACTGAAAACAACTTCCAAAGAAGGCAATAAGCGCTCAAGATCATTAGCGTAAGCTTCTACTGAGCCATGGATAAAATAAGCCAAGCTGATATAGGCCATCCATGAACAGCTTCTGGCGTTGCGATTTAAAAAACCGCGTAAAGGCAGTAATAAAGGGGTAACGGTGACCAGTAATATTAATGCGACTGGAAAAGTAGTGTTAGGCGCTAATAAAGTATTCCACAGCATTAATAAGGCAAACAGTCCTAGATAGGCGCAGACGGCTAAGGTATGAAAATGCACGGGTTTAGCAGTCATATAATTTAAGCCTGTTTCAAAAGTAGAGCGGTTTTAGCCAAGCGCGCACCTAAGGCTTGGCAGAGTTTTTTCTCATCATCAGTGATTCGATTAAGTTCAGTCGCTAGATGACTGGCTCCGTAAGGGGTGCCGCCTGAAGAGGTTTCTCTTAAAGCATGTTCGCTATACGGTAGGCCCAGTAGCATCATGCCGTGATGTAAGAGCGGTAACATCATCGATAATAAAGTACTTTCTTGGCCGCCATGTAAACTACCTGTCGAAGTAAAAACACTGGCCGGTTTACCAATTAAAGCCCCGCTAAACCAAACTTCAGTTGAGTTATCGATAAAATATTTTAAGGATGCCGCCATGTTCCCAAAATGTGTTGGGCTGCCTAAGGCTAAGCCATCACAATTTCTTAAGTCATCCAGTGTCGCATAAATAGTCCCCGACGCTGGGATGGTGTCCGCCGTTTTTTCGCAGACAGCAGAAACTTCGGGTACCGTTCTAATGACCGCTTCTGCACCCGTTATAGATTCTACGCCTCTCGCAATGTGCTGAGCCATCTCTGCCGTTGAGCCATTGCGAGAGTAATATACAATCAGAATTTTTGTCATAGCGGGCGTTTATAAAATAGTCAGGACAGCTTCAGGGGGTCGGCCCAGTGCGGCTTTATTATTGAATAGCACGATAGGGCGTTCAATCAAAATAGGGTTGTTTATCATAGCGGTTATTAAAGCGGTTTTATCTAGCGCTTTATTGCCGAGGTCTAATGCTTTATAAACGGCTTCTTTTTTACGCATTAAGTCACGCGGGTCAATCGCGAGTTTTTGTAAAATATCTTCGAGCTCTGCAAAACTAGGCGGCGTTTTAAGATATTCAATGACTTCAATACTGACACCTTTTGCTTCTAGGAGCTTTAAGGTGTCGCGCGATTTGCCGCAACGTGGATTGTGATAAATTTTTGCACTCATGGTTTACACAGCCCTAGGGCAATAGCCCGCAATAAAATAAATGACGCTATAATAGCATTTTTAATCGATTTTACCCTTTAAAAGCACTGTCAACGGGACTTTAAAGCACCGCTTACAAAGCAATAGGGATATATTTTTACAGGTTATCCAGTGCCAACAACAAAATTATCTGCCTTCATAAAAGATCGGTTTATTCAATATTGGTTATTAGCGCGTTTTGATAAGCCCATTGGTATTTTGATATTGTTATGGCCGGCTTTGTGGGCATTATGGGTGGCAAGTGCTGGACATCCAGATTCTTTAGTTTTAACAGTTATTTGTTCAGGCGTAGTGCTAATGCGAGCAGCGGGTTGTGTGATTAATGACTATGCTGATCGGGACTTTGATCCGCATGTAGAGCGCACCAAGCAACGACCCATTGCCACGGGTAAAGTGAGCCCTAAAGAAGCGCTTTGGTTCTTTGTAATCTTATGTCTATTGGCCTTTGGGTTGGTTTTATGGCTCAACCTTTTCACGATTGAACTGTCTTTTGTGGGTGCTTTTTTAGCGGCCAGTTATCCTTTTATGAAGCGCTACACGCAATTACCACAGGCCTATTTAGGCATTGCCTTTGGCTGGGCGGTGCCTATGTCTTTTTCTGCGCAAACAGATACTATTCCGTCAGTCGCATGGATCATGTATTTAGCCGTAATGTTATGGGCATTAGTGTATGACACGATGTATGCCATGGTCGATAAAGACGATGATCTAAAGATTGGGGTTAAATCCACCGCTATTTTATTTGGTGCGTATGATCGCCATATCATGGCCGTGCTTCAATTCATTATCATCAGTTTATTGATAGCCGTTGGGCAGATGCAAGGTTTGGGTTTGCCTTATTACAGTGGCTTGGTTGTCGCAACAGGATTGTGTATTTATCAACAAAAGTTGATTTTTCATCGTGAAAAGTCATTATGCTTCAAAGCCTTTTTAAGCAGTAACTGGTTTGGACTCGTCGTTTTTCTGGGATTGCTCCTTGATTATCTTTTAGCATGACATTATTTTTTAATTAGAATTTAAAGTCCTTGTATCTATTTCGCATGGGGTTGTAATATTCTTAAATTTTTACGCATCCACGTAGCATATAAAGCTATTTCATGCTACTAATCGATATTAGTGATGGATAAAAAAGTATTATTTACTTAAAATATAGGGTTGAATACCTTTCAGTAACCTTAGTGAATTGATATTAAGTAATTTACTGTTATTTAATAACTTTAGCTAATCAAACCAAAGCATTATGGAACAGAAAAATCTTATTCTTGGAATCCCAACTTTTACTTACGCCGATTTATATGATGCTAACCGTCTAAAAGATTTAATGGACGTGTTTGATGAGTCTATCAAAAAGCATGATGTTGAATTGTATGATAAATTTTCTGATTATCGTCAAAGTCAGGGCGAAGGTTTAAAGCCAGAAGCCATTTCTGAGTTATTAGTTACCATGGGGCCTTATGTTGGCCAGTTTGTGGCTAAGTTGTTTAATGTTTCAACAGAACATCAAGCTCAAACCGATAAGATTAAGGATGAAATTGATACTATCTTCACTTTTAAAAATGAAGTAGTTGAAAAACTCGGTGTGGTCTTTAAAGGCCAAGATACCAGTGAATGGAAAATTCCTGATATATTAAATCGTTTTGATTTGTTAATCGCTGCGGGTTTTTCAGAAGCGAATGAAGATCCAGATCCAGAACATCGAGTTACTCGTGTGGGTGCGGTGATTGGTTTGTTATCTAGCCACTATAAATTAGTTGCTAAAGGCAAAGACAGTGCTTATGAAAATGCCGAAGAACAAGTGTCAGCTTTACGCGCTAAATTGGCGGCTGATGAGTTGGCGGCTACAGAATTTGCTGACATTATCTCGGCTACTGAATCAGCTGATTTTGTGAGTGGATTAATGGATGTCGTGCAACGCTGGAGTTTTGTTGCGCAACAAGACAATGATATTGTTGCAGATTGGTTAAGTTTTAAATTCCCAGAAAAAAGAGATTTCGATAATTTAGTTGAGCATGAAGTGGTTGATCGTGGTCAATTTACGGCTTGGATGGGTGAGTTAGAGCATCGTCGCCGTCGTGATGGTTTTAAGTTAACTGATCCTCGTTATAATCAAAGACAAGTTTTATCAGAAGTTAATCATTGTATTTATTGCCATGAGCGTGACACAGATTCATGTTCTAAGGGTATGCGCAATAAAAAAACGAATGAGTTTAAAACGGATCCATTGGGTGTAACGACTATTGGTTGTCCTTTGGATGAAAAGATTTCCGAAATGCATTTGGTTAAACGCAAAGGTGACAATATTGGCGCCTTAGCGATTATCGTGGTTGATAATCCAATGTGTCCTGGTACAGGTCATCGTATCTGTAACGAATGTATGAAAGGCTGTATTTATCAAAAAACGGATCCTGTTAATATTCCACAAATTGAAACCAGCGTGTTAACTGATGTGTTGTTCATGCCGTATGGTTTTGAGATTTATAGTTTATTAACCCGTTGGAATCCATTAAACGTAAAACGCCCGGTGATGTTGCCTTATAATGGCAAAAACGCCTTGGTAGTAGGTTTAGGACCTGCGGGTTACACCATGAGCCATTATTTATTGAATGAAGGCTTTGCGGTTGCTGGGATTGATGGGCTTAAATTAGAACCTTTACCGGTTGAGTTAACGGGTGATGCTAATACATTACCAACACCCATTTTGGATTTTAAAGATTTATATGAAGATTTAGATAAGCGTATTTTAGCCGGCTTTGGTGGTGTGGCTGAATACGGTATAACTGTGCGTTGGGATAAAAACTTCTTAAAAGTAATCTATCTTACGTTACAAAGACGCTCAGCCTTTAGATCATATGGCGGTGTGCGTTTCGGTGGTACTTTAACCATTGATGATGCTTGGGATATGGGTTTTGATCATATCTGTATTGCTTCAGGTGCGGGTCAGCCGACTATTATTGATCTCAAAAATAATTTAATGCGCGGTATCCGTAAAGCATCAGATTTCTTGATGGCTTTACAATTAACGGGTGCGGCTAAAGCCTCTTCAATGGCTAATTTACAAGTGCGTTTACCTGCGGGTGTGATCGGTGGTGGTTTAACTGCGATTGATACGGCAACAGAATTGATGGCGTACTATCCTGTGCAAGTTGAAAAAATATTGCATCGTTATGAAACGTTAGTTAATGTCTATGGCGAGCAAGCCGTGCGTGCGCGTTATGACAAAGAAGAAGCAATTATTCTTGATGAGTTTTTAGCACACGGTAAAGTTATTCATGCAGAACGCGTGCGTGCAGAAGCAGAGGGCGAAGTGCCAAACTTCCAACCTCTAGTTGAAGCATGGGGTGGCGTGACTCTGTTTTACCGTAAAGGGATGAAGGATGCGCCGGCGTATCGTCAAAATCATGAAGAAATCAGTGAAGCTTTAGAAGAGGGTATTGCCTTAGCAGAAGGCATGAGTCCTTTGGGTGCTGAGCCTGATGAATATGGACATTTAGCATCGGTCGATTTTGAAAAGTTAGTGCTAGATGGCGAGCGTTGGGTTAATTCTGGTGAAGTGGTTAATGTACCTTTACGTAGTTTATATGTAGCCGCGGGTACTTCGCCTAATACTATTTATCAAAGCGAATATCCCGAGACTTTTGTGATGGATAAATGGTTCTTCCAACGTTATGAGCCAGAGTGGACTAACGATAGCGTTGAGTTAGTGCCTATGCACGATGAAAAAATGCCTAAGTTAGGTAAGCCTGCACCATTAACCTCTTATCAAAAAGACGGTAAATTTATCAGTTTTTACGGTGATAACCATCCTGTGTATGCGGGTAACGTGGTTAAAGCGATGGCCAGTGCAAAGAATGGTTATCCTTATGTAGCTAAATTATTTGCTCACGAATTGGCAAGTTTGGATGTCTCAAAACAAGCTGAGCGTGATGCAAATCTAACGCAATTGTTCTCAAGATTAGACGAAGCCTTTAAAGCGACGATTGTGGCAATTAACCGTTTAACACCCACTATTATTGAAGTGGTGGTTAAAGCGCCTTTCGCAGCAGAGAAGTTCTATCCTGGTCAGTTCTATCGTGTACAAAACTATGAAGCCTTTGCGCCGACTGTGGAAGGTACTGTATTAGCGGCCGAAGGTTTAGCGTTAACGGGTGCTGAAGTGGATAAAGAGAAAGGGACTATTTCTTTAATTGCGTTAGAAATGGGCTCTTCTTCACGCTTATGCGCAACTTGGAAGGTAGGTGATCCGGTTGTTGTGATGGGTGTAACCGGAACGCCAACGGATATTCCCAGCAATCAAACGGTGTTGTTGTTAGGTGGTGGATTAGGTAACGCAGTATTGTTCTCAATTGGTAAAGCTTTACGTGCGGCTAATAATCGGGTGATTTATTTTGCGGGTTATAAATATACGCAAGATCGTTTTAAAGTTGAGGATGTAGAAGCGGCTGCCGATTTAATCGTTTGGTCAGTTGATAAAGGCGAAGGCGTTGAGGCGATTGTACCAACACGTCCACAAGATAAAACTTTTGTGGGTAACATCTTAGAATGTATGGTTGCTTATGCGACGGGTGATTTAGGTGATCAACCTATTTCTTTAGCGGATGTTGATCATTTAGTGGTCATTGGTTCAGACCGGATGATGGCGGCGGTAAAATCAGCGCGTTTTGATGTCTTAAAACCTTATCTGACTAAAGCGCATCATGCGATTGGTTCTATTAACTCACCGATGCAATGTATGATGAAGGGCATTTGTGCACAATGCTTATGTAAGCATGTGGATGCCGATTCGGGTAAAGAATACTTTGTTTATTCTTGCTACAACCAAGATCAAGATTTAGATAAAGTGGATTTCCCGCATTTAAATGCGCGTTTACGTCAAAATACCGTGCAAGAGAAATTATCTAACTTATGGTTGGATTACTTGCTAGAAAAACAAGAGTCTTAATTAATATATCAACTTAGCGTTAATTATTTGAATACCATCTCAAATTGCTTATGTGGTTCCAGTTTGGCTTATAGCCAATGCTGTGAACCGTATCATTCTGGAGGTAAGCTACCATTTACGGCGGAAGCTTTGATGAGATCACGGTATTCTGCTTATGTATTGCGTGATGTTGACTATTTGAAAGATACCTGGGATGAGAGTCGGCGTCCCAAGGCAATTGATTTTTCTAAAGAAACCATTCACTGGTTGCGTCTTGAAATAATTGATGTAAAAAAAGGTAGTCTAAAGGATATTAAAGGAGTAGTTACTTTTAAGGCTTATTTTATGCAAGATGATGAAGAATGTGTGATGAATGAAATTAGTCGTTTTACCAAAGTAAATGGTCGTTGGTTTTATTTAGATGGCATTATTAAGTCCATGGGTAAGGTGGATTTACAAACTAATCAAGGTAAAAATGCGCCTTGTGCTTGTGGAAGTGGCAAAAAATTTAAACGTTGTTGTGGAGCAGATTGATGGCTATTTTGTTTGGCTGGCGTGACAATAGATTGACTTCATTACGAGTAGTCATAGAAAATAGGCGATTTGAATTGTTAAACACCTGTAAAACTTCGCATGAATAATCGTGTTTCTGACCAAGATAACTTAGTTTCTGTTCGAGACTTGACGTTTTCGCGTGGCAATAAGAAAATTTTTGATGATATCTCTTTAGATTTTCAGCGTGGAAAGGTAACGGCTATTATGGGGCCGAGTGGTACGGGTAAAACCACGATGCTTAAGTTGATTGGGGGGCAATTGTTCCCTGATAAGGGTTCCGTTTTTGTCGATGGCCAAAATGTACATAAATTACGCAGAGCAGATTTATATACTTTGCGTAAACGTTTGGGTATGTTGTTTCAAAGCGGGGCTTTACTAACCGATATGTCGGTGTTTGATAATGTGGCATTTCCGTTGCGAGAGCATACGCAATTGCCTGAATCGATGATTCGCACGTTGGTGCTAATGAAGTTGCAGGCGGTGGGTTTAAGAGGCGCCAGTCAATTAATGCCGAATGAGTTGTCTGGCGGTATGGCTAGACGCGTTGCTTTGGCAAGAGCCATTGCACTTGATCCTATGATGATTATGTATGATGAGCCGTTTACTGGCCAAGACCCTATTTCTATGGGGGTTTTAGTGCATTTAATCAAATCTTTAAATAATATCTTAGGCTTAACCAGTATTATTGTGTCTCATGATGTGCATGACACGATGGCTATAGCTGATTATATTTATGTATTATCAGGCGGCAAGATTGTGGGTCAAGGTACACCTAAAGAGATACAAGAATCTGATTCTGAATGGGTGCAACAATTTATGACAGGTGCCGCAGATGGCCCTGTACATTTTCATTATCCAGCAAAAGATTATATTGATGATTTAATGTCCTCTGGGAAACGTTATTAATCGATATGAACACAAATTGATGGTTTAACTTACGATAAGATGATGGATTTTATAGAAGGCTTAGGTCGTAGTTCGCGCATTAGTTTTAATAAACTTGGGCGAGCTACACATTTTCTAATACAAACTATTTCAGGCGTTATGAGTGTGTTCATGCGCCCTAGATTATTGACGAAGCAGTTGTATTCAGTAGGCGTAATGTCTTTTTTAATTATTACAATTTCGGGTTTGTTTGTCGGGATGGTATTAGGTTTACAAGGTTATTACACTCTATCTGACTTTGGGGCAGAAGAAACTTTGGGCGTTATGGTAGCCGCTTCTTTAGTTAGAGAATTAGGGCCGGTGGTTTCAGCTTTATTGTTTGCAGGTCGAGCTGGATCGGCGTTAACAGCAGAAATTGGTTTAATGAAAGCAACCGAACAGCTATCGGGCATGGAAATGATGGCGATTGATCCTATAAAGCGTATTATTACGCCGCGTTTTTTAGCGGGTTTAATCTCTATGCCATTATTGGCGGGCATATTTAGCGCAGTGGGAATTATCGGTGGGCAAATTGTTGGTTCGGGTCTTTTGGGCGTTGATGAAGGCGCTTATTGGTCTCAAATGCAAGCCAGTATAGATTTTTATGATGATATTATTAATGGTGTTATTAAAAGTATCGTTTTTGGTTTTGTAGCATCTTGGATAGCGTTATTTGAAGGCTATGATGCAATTCCTACTTCTGAAGGTGTTAGTAGGGCAACTACACGCACCGTGGTTAATTCCGCATTTACTATTTTAGGTTTAGATTTTATCTTGACTGCACTCATGTTCGGAGATCATTAACATGCAGCACACTCGTAATCAGGACACACTTGTTGGGCTTTTTGTCGCTTCAGGTATTGCTGGTCTTTTCTTTCTTGCTATGCACGTCAGTAATTTGAGTTCTTTTTCTGACGAAGATAGTTATACCGTTACTGCGAAGTTTGAAAACTCGGGTGGCTTAAAAGTTAAATCTCCTGTTTCTGCTGCTGGAGTCAAAATAGGTAAGGTGACTTCAATTTCATTTGATCCTAAGACATATAAATCAGTGGTGCAATTAAGTATTAACTCAAAATACAACACCTTACCTGATGATACGACTGCCAGTGTATTTACTGCGGGGTTATTAGGTGAGCAATATGTGAATCTTGAGCCAGGTGGATCTGAAACTTATTTGAAAAAAGGGGGTGAGATTGAAATCACCCAATCAGCCATTATTCTCGAAAAGGCGATAGGACAATTCTTATTCAAATCAGCAGCGGAAGAGAAAAAGTGACAAAACTAACTGTTATTCATCAAGGTGCTGGTGACTTTGTTGTTAATGGTGACTTAACGTTTGCGACTATAGGTATAAAAACGCTAAGGACATTCGATTTTACAGGCATCAGCAAGCAGATCAGTATTGATCTGACGGGTGTGGCTTCCACTGACAGTGCTGGTTTAGCGCTTATGATTGAATGGATTAAATATGCACGACAACATCGTGTTCACATCGTTTTTAAAAACATCCCCGAGCAACTACTTAATCTAGCTAAATTAAGTGGTTTAGATAAAACGGCTCATTTTGCTATACAACCTAGTGAGGGAGCTGCTTTTGAGCCCTCATCTCATATAGAAACTATTTAAAGTACCGACTATGGATAAATTAATAATTACAGGTGGTGCGCGTTTATCTGGAGAATTACGTATCTCTGGCGCAAAAAATGCGGCTTTACCCATTCTGGCGGCCACTTTACTTTCAGATAAGCCTGTTAGTGTTGGAAATATTCCACATTTACATGACATTACCACCACTATGGAATTATTAGGACGCATGGGTGTGCGTTTGGTGGTTGATGAGAAAATGAATATTGAAATTGATAGTAGTACTATCAATAGTTACGAAGCGCCTTATGAGTTAGTAAGAACTATGCGGGCTTCCATATTAGTATTGGGGCCTTTATTAGCAAGGTTTGGTGAAGCTCATGTGTCTTTGCCAGGCGGGTGTGCTATTGGTACGCGTCCTGTTGATATTCATATCAATGGTTTAATAAAGATGGGTGCTGATATTACGGTTGAAGGCGGTTTTATTCATGCAAAAGCTACGCGTCTTAAAGGCTGTCGTTTAGTTTTAGAGCAAATTACGGTAACCGGTACTGAAAACCTATTAATGGCGGCTACCTTAGCGGAAGGTACCACTGTTATTGAAAATGCGGCTAAAGAACCTGAAGTAACTGATTTAGCTCATTTCTTGAATGCGATGGGCGCTAAAATTACCGGTATTGGTACGGATGTTTTAGTCATCGAAGGTGTTGAAAGTCTAGGTACACCAGATTTACATTATGAAATCTTACCTGACAGAATCGAAACAGGTACTTATTTGATCGCTGCTGCTATTACCGGCGGTAAAGTTAAATTAAAGAATACTCGTCCAGATATTCTTGACGCGGTACTAGAGAAATTAGTTGAAGCGGGTGCGGATATTACTACCGGCGAAGATTGGATTGCTTTAGATATGCACGGTAAAAAACCGAAAGCAGTGTCTTTACGTACGGCACCTTATCCGGCGTTTCCTACTGATATGCAAGCCCAGTTTATTGCGATGAATGCTATTGCAGAAGGCGTAGGTGTTATCACTGAAACTATTTTTGAAAATCGTTTTATGCATGTGCAAGAACTGCAACGCATGGGCGCAAAAATTAAGCTAGAGTCTAATACGGCTATTTGTACGGGTGTGGATAAATTAGTGGGAGCCCCTGTAATGGCAACCGATTTAAGAGCATCTGCAAGTTTAGTTGTGGCGGCTTTGGTGGCTGAGGGTAGTACCTTAGTGGATCGTATTTATCATATTGATCGTGGGTATGATCATATTGAAGAAAAACTTTCGCAATTGGGCGCGACTATTCGTCGTGTGCCAAGGTAAGGTTGTTTTATGATAACTATTGCTGTATCTAAAGGTAGAATTTATGAGGATGCATTGCCCTTATTAGCCGCAGCTGGCATTGTACCCATTGATGATCCTAAGACTTGTCGAAAATTAATATTGGCTACTACACGTCCCGATGTACAGCTTGTCATTATTCGCGCAACTGACGTGCCTACTTTTGTAGAGTATGGGGCTGCTGATATGGGTGTTGCAGGTAAAGATGTATTGTTGGAGCATGGTGCTGAAGGATTGTACGAGCCTTTAGATTTAAAGATTGCGGGCTGTCGATTAATGACAGCAACACATAAGGATGCACCTGAATTAAGCGGTCGCATTCGTGTTGCCACGAAGTACGTTAAAATTGCACAAAGTTATTTTGCGAGTAAGGGCATTCAAGCTGAGATTATTAAGTTATACGGCTCTATGGAATTAGCGCCTTTAGTGGGGTTGGCTGACTGTATCGTCGATTTAGTGGATACCGGCAATACTTTAAAGGCTAATGATTTAGAGCCACGAGAATTGATTATGGATATCAGTTCCAGATTAGTTGTTAATAAAGCTTCAATGAAGATGAAGCATGGTGCTATTACAGATTTAATCTCTCACTTTGAAAAAGCGCTTGCCATCAGGAATTAAGATGTCTTATTTGAATATGAATATACTGGATGCCACATCCATTGATTTTTCTGAGCGATTAAAAAAATTATTAGCTTGGAATGAAGTGGATGATTTAGATATTCAAGTAAAGGTTTTAAATATTATTGCTGATGTGCGTAATAAAGGTGATCAAGCGATTATTGAATACACAAATCGGTTTGACCATCGAGATATTAAACAAGCAACAGAGTTAGAGCTTTCAAAAGATAAATTAAAGTCAGCGTGGGAAAAGTTATCTCTGGAGCAATCTCAGGCTTTGAAAACAGCAGCAGACCGTATTAAGGCTTATGCTGAGCATCAAAAATTACAATCTTGGCAATATACTGAAGAAGATGGCACTGTATTAGGTCAAAAGGTGAGTCCTTTACCCAGTGTTGGTCTTTATGTGCCTGGTGGTAAGGCGGCATATCCATCATCTGTTCTGATGAATGCTATTCCGGCTAAAGTAGCAGGGGTAAAAGAATTAATAATGGTTGTGCCTACGCCGAATGGTTATGCAAATGATCTTGTGTTGGCGGCGGCGTATTTGGCGGGTGTTGATCGAGTATTCACTATGGGTGGTGCGCAAGCTGTTGCAGCATTGGCTTATGGTACTGAAACTATTCCAGCAGTAGCAAAGATAGTGGGCCCTGGTAATATTTATGTGGCGACCGCTAAAAAAATGGTATTTGGGCAAGTGGGTATCGATATGATTGCCGGACCTTCTGAGATTTTGGTTATTTGTGACGGTAAAACTAATCCCGATTGGATTGCAATGGATTTATTCTCTCAAGCTGAACATGATGAAAATGCACAATCGATATTAATTTCTAACGATAGTGATTTTTTGCATGCGGTAGAGCAGAGTATAAATAGTTTACTTCCAACTATGGAGCGAGCTGAGATCATTAGGGCTTCTTTAATAGGTAGGGGCGCTTTCATTAAGGTTGATAACTTAAAGCAGGCTGCAGAGATTGCTAATATTATTGCTCCTGAGCATTTAGAGTTATCAGTTGAAAATCCGGAAATTTTATCTGAAAGTATTCAGCATGCGGGTGCTATTTTTATGGGTCGTTTTACTGCAGAAGCATTGGGCGATTATTGTGCGGGCCCAAATCATGTATTGCCAACATCAAGTACTGCAAGATTTTCATCACCATTAGGCGTTTATGATTTTCAAAAACGATCTAGTATCATTAACTGTTCTGAAACTGGTGCGGATACCTTAGGTAAAACGGCATCAATCTTAGCGCGAGGAGAAAGCTTAACAGCTCATGCCCGCTCTGCAGAATACAGAATTAAGTAAGATTCAGAGTTATGTTGTTATTGACTACTTTGAATGGCTTAACGTTATTTTAATGCCATGAATAATTCCATTTTAATTTCTAGTTTTTTTCGAAAAGAAGTTTTAGAAATGGTTGCTTATAAAGTGGCCAATGCGCAAGGTTTTATTAAGTTAGATGCGATGGAAAATCCGTTTAGTTGGCCAGAAGAAATTAAGAAAGAATGGATAGAGCATTTAAAAGAAGCAAAAATAAATCGTTATCCTGACCCAGAAGCGGTTCAACTAGTGAGTACCCTTAGAAAGGTAAATCATCTTCCTGAACAGTTTGATATTTTGTTGGGAAACGGGTCTGATGAAATTATCCAATTGTTGTTGATGGCATTACCTGAGGGTTCGGCGGTATTAGCGCCAGCGCCGGGATTTGTGATGTATAAACAAATAAGTGATTGTTTGGGCTTAAATTATATTGGTGTGCCTGTATTAACAGAGTGCTTCGATTTAGATTTGCCTGCAATGTTGGTAGCAATAGATGAGTATAAGCCTTTACTTGTTTTCATGGCTTATCCTAATAACCCCACCAGTAATTTGTTCAGTGCAGATGCTATTCATGCCATTATAAAAGCCTCGCCGGGTATAGTCGTTGTTGATGAGGCTTATGCTCCGTTTGCAAATGCAAGTTTTATAGATCAACTCAGTCAATATGAAAATTTATTGATTATGCGTACGGTTTCCAAGTTAGGTTTAGCAGGATTACGATTGGGTTATGTGATGGGGTCGTCAGCTATTATTGAGCAACTGAATAAGATTCGATTACCCTATAATATTAATTGTCTCACGCAAATAACGGCTGAGTTTGCTTTGGCTAATGGCGAGCTTTTTGATCGGCAGACAGGAGTCATTTGTGAGCAAAGAGCATTGGTTTTTGATGAGCTTAATAAATTAGATGGGATTCTAGCTTATCCCAGTTCGGCAAACTTTATCCTTTTCAAAGTACCTATTAATAAAGCGACAGATATATTTTTATCGATAAAAAATAAGGGTGTTTTAATAAAAAACATGACTGCTCAAGGTGGGTTATTGAGTGATTGTTTAAGGGTTACGATTGGGAAGCCTGATGAGAATTTAGCGTTTCTTAATGCGTTAAGAACAAGTTTGGCAGAGTTAAGCTTATAAGTGATGATTCGTGTTTGATAAACATAAGCAATATTCAGTGAGTTTAATACTTTAATTATCGTTAGCAAGTGCTTTAAATTCACCAGCTTAAAATGTTATATTGGCGCAAATAAAAATGAGCTGTAAGGCCGTGTATAAAATCAGGAGATTTCTATAATGAATAATAAAGGCGTAGATAAGTCTAAACGCCAGTTTTTGACTTCGGCTTTGACCGTGGTCGGTGCTGTGGGTTCTGGCTATTTGGCGGTTCCTTTTCTTGCTCAAATGCAACCCAGTGTAAAGGCGATGGCTGCTGGAGCACCTGTCGAAGTTGATATCAGTAAGATTGAAGATGGACAACTAATCAGAGTCGCATGGCGTGGAAAACCTGTTTGGGTTTTAAATAGACAGCCGGAAGTATTAGCCACGTTAAAGACTTTAGATAGTGAGTTAAGAGATCCCCAATCAAATGATTCAATTCAACCCCCATCTAGTAAGAATGCGGTGAGATCTCAGCGACCTGAGATATTTGTTGCCGTAGGTTTATGTACACATTTAGGTTGTTCACCAACTTTCCGTCCAGAAATTGCTCCTGTTGATTTGGGTGATAAATGGCAAGGCGGTTTCTTTTGTCCATGCCATGGTTCTTGGTTTGATCTAGCGGGTCGCGTATATCGAGGCGTGCCAGCACCGTCAAACTTAGAAATCCCACCTTATCGTTTCATTACCGATACACGCATTATGATTGGTGAATCTTCTGAGGAGAAAAGTGCATGAAACCAAGTCGTTTAGCTGAATGTGGAAATTGGGTTTTAGATCGCTTTCCCGTTACAAAGTTTTGGAATGATCATATGGCGCATTACTATGCGCCAAAAAACTTTAATATTTGGTACTTCTTTGGGTCATTAGCCTTATTGGTTTTAGTGAATCAAATTCTTACTGGTATTTTGTTAACTATGAATTACAAGCCAGATGCAAAGCTTGCCTTTGACTCTGTCGAATACATCATGCGAGATGTGCCTTGGGGTTGGTTAGTGCGATATATGCATTCAACTGGAGCGTCTGCATTCTTTATTGTGATTTATTTACATATGTTTAGAGCTTTGTTATATGGCTCATTCAAACACCCGCGTGAACTAATCTGGATATTTGGTATGTTGCTTTTCGTTGCTTTAATGGCGGAGGCCTTTATGGGGTATTTATTACCCTGGGGTCAGATGTCTTTTTGGGGTGCGCAAGTAATTATTTCATTGTTTAGTGCTATTCCTGTCATTGGTGATGACCTATCTTTATGGATTAGAGGTGATTATGTTATTGCTGATGCAACATTGAATAGATTCTTTGCTTTCCATGTTATAGCAGTGCCATTAGTGCTCGTTATGTTGGTGTTTATGCACCTAGTAGCTTTACATGAAGTAGGCTCTAATAACCCAGACGGTATTGAAATTAAAGCGTCTAAAGACCCTTGGGGTCATCCAGTTGACGGTATACCATTTCACCCCTATTACACGGTTAAAGATTTAGTGGGTGTCGGTGTGTTTTTATTGTTTTTCGCAACGGTTATTTTTTATATGCCTGAGATGGGTGGTTATTTCTTAGAGCATGCCAATTTTATACCCGCTGATCCTATGAAAACACCTGAACACATTGCGCCTGTTTGGTACTTCACACCTTTCTATTCAATTTTGCGCGCAATTCCAGATAAGTTTGCTGGCGTTATTGGGATGGGTGGTTCTATTGTTGTATTGTTTTTGATGCCTTGGTTAGATCGATGTAAGGTCAAGTCGATACGCTATCGTGGTGGTATATTTAAAAAAGCGTTGTTCTTATTTGTGATTAGTTTCTTAGCGTTAGGCTACTTAGGTACACAACCTGTAACGCCTCTTGCTACAACAATGGCTAGATTGTTTACAACTATTTACTTTGGATTTTTCTTATTAATGCCTATTTATACAAGATGGGAAAAAACCAAGCTAGTACCTAGAAGATTAACAAAAGTAAAAAGTATTGAAGATCAATTGCATGAAATTGAAGAGCAAATTCCTGCTTTGTTAGAAGAGATCACTGAAGTAAAACCAGCAATTACTGAAATAGGTCATCCAGCATTTAAAGGAACTTTTTTTAGCAGAAGACCAAATCCAAAAGGTATTGCGCATGTTTTAAGTCGAGTTGTAACCAACTTGAAAAGGAGTCTCGACTGATGAGAAGCTTAATTACAGTTTTATTGTTATTTACACTCACTTTTAATGTAAATGCTTCTGAAGAAGTTGAGTTACAAGAAGCAAATATTGATCTTTCAGATACGGCTTCTTTGCAACGCGGAGCCCAACATTTTGTGACGTATTGTTTGGGCTGTCATTCAGCTAAACATATGCGTTATTTGCGATTTGCGTTAGATGTCGGAGTTGATCCAAAGAAGGTTCTCAATGATATTGCGCCAGAAGGTGCAAGTATCTATGATCAAATTCATAGTGCTATGAATAAGCATGATGCAGAAAAATGGTTTGGCGTACAGCCGCCAGATTTATCTTTGATTGCAAGGTCGCGTGGAGCTGATTGGTTATATAGTTATTTGAAGAGTTACTATATTGATCCATCAAGACCTTTTGGGGTAAATAATTTAGTGTTTCAAGATACTGCAATGCCGAACCCTTTATGGAAACTACAAGGTGAGCAACATGCGGAATCAAGAAGAAGTATTTATGGTGAGTATACTAAGTTAGAATTAGATGCGCCGGGTACTTTATCTGAATCAGAGTTCGATTTGTTTGTGAATGACTTGGTTAACTTTTTAGTTTATGTAGGTGAGCCTGTTCAACTTGAAAGAGAGCGTTTGGGTAAATATGTATTATTTTTCTTGATAATATTCTTAGTGATAGCTTATTTGCTGAAAAAAGAATATTGGAAAGATGTTGACTAATATTAAGAAAAAAACAGGGATGTTTTTTCATAATCGATGATGTAAATTCTAGCTGGCCTCAACTCAAAAGGATGGAGGTGTATGTTACAATGTTACTTTAATCGCCCCATACGTCCAAGAGGTAGTCGTGGCAAATAATATTACTCGCAGAGCTGTAATGACGCTTTTTTCGTCGCCAACTTGTGCAATGAGTCATAGTGCTCGTTTTGTTTTACATGAAAAAGCCGTTACTTCAGATGTAGAATTTTATGACCCAAATGATCCGCCAGAAGACTTGCTTGAACTTAATCCAAATGGTACTTCTCCCACATTTGTAGAGCGTGATTTAGTACTTTATGATTCTAGAATTATCATGGAATATCTAGATGAGCGATTCCCGCATCCCCCTTTACACCAAATGGATCCCGTTTCTCGTGCTAATGCGAGAATGATCATCAAGCGTATTGATCAAGATTGGTATACGCAATTAGATGAGATATTGATCTCGGGTGAGAAAAAATCATCACGTGCAAAGAAATTGCTAAGAGAAAGCATTTTGTCCGCCGAGCCCATATTTGCCGCTAGGCCTTATTTTATGAGTGATGAGTTTTCATTAATTGATTGCGTAGTAGCGCCTTTATTATGGAGGCTTCCAAGCATAGGTATTGATGTTACAAGTACGAGTGAAGTGATAGCAAATTACACACAACGTATTTTTAATAGGCCTGCATTCAAAAGTAGTTTGAGTGAGGCCGAAAAAGAAATGATTGAATTAGTAAAATAAGTTATCAATATGACTTCTTTAAAACCTTATTTAATTCGCTCTATTTATGACTGGATAATGGATAATGATTTAACCCCTTATCTGTTTGTAGATGCTGAAAATAGTCGCGCTATTCTTCCGCAGCAATTGATTGAAGATGGAAAGATAGTTTTAAATATTAGGCCGCAAGCAGTACAAGAGCTTTCATTGGGTAATTCTGAGATTTTTTTTAAAGCTCGTTTTAGTGGTCAATCGATGAATATAATCGTACCTATTTCAGCTGTATTGGCTATTTATGCTAAAGAAAATGGTAAGGGTATGATTTTTGATCAAGAAGAAGATATATCAGATGAGCCACCTCCAACAAATCCAACCAAGAAATCAAACAAGCCAAATTTACGCTTAGTAAAATAATCAACCGATTTTTGCTTCAAGGTCTTTAGCATTTCTATAGCACTTTGTAAATTTAATACTACAGTAGTTTGCCAACTCACCGTATAATAGCGAGTTATTTTAGAAATAATTAGGTGTGGTTTATGCAAATTATTCAGGAAGCTCTCACGTTCGACGATGTTTTATTAGTCCCTGCACATTCTGTTGTGTTGCCACGTGAAGTTGAGATGACAACTCAGTTAACACGGAAAATCACCCTTAATATTCCTTTAGTTTCTGCTGCAATGGATACAGTGACAGAAGCGCGTCTTGCTATTGCCATTGCTCAAGAAGGTGGTATCGGTATTATTCATAAAAACATGACAGCAGAGCAGCAAGCGAGAGAAGTTCGTCATGTTAAAAAGTATGAAAGTGGTGTGATTAAAGACCCTATCACCGTGGCTCCAGATGTTAGTATACGTGATGTCATTAAATTGACTAGAGCTAAGAATATCTCGGGCGTTCCGGTTGTTAATGGCGATGAGTTAGTAGGCATTGTTACGAGTCGTGATTTACGCTTTGAAACCCGTTTTGATGAGCCGGTTTCTAAAGTAATGACCCCTAAAGAGCGTTTAGTTACCGTTAATGAAAATGCTGATCGTAAAGAAGTAGTCGCACTTTTACATAAGCACCGTATTGAAAAAGTATTGGTTGTTAACGATGCTTTTCATTTGTGTGGCATGATCACAGTTAAAGATATTCAAAAAGCCAAGGATTATCCGCTGGCTTGTAAAGATGAGCAGGAAAGATTGCGCGTGGGTGCAGCTGTAGGTACTGGTCATGATACAGAGGAAAGGGTTGCTGCTTTAGTTGCTGCGGGCGTTGATGTTATTGTGGTGGATACAGCGCATGGTCATTCACAAGGTGTATTAGATAGAGTGCGTTGGGTAAAACAAACGTACCCATCAGTTCAAGTCATTGGCGGTAACATTGCCACGGCGGCAGGTGCATTGGCCTTAGTAGAAGCGGGTGCAGACGGCGTTAAGGTAGGTATTGGTCCAGGGTCAATTTGTACTACACGTATTGTTGCAGGTGTTGGTGTTCCGCAAATTACAGCAGTGAGCAATGTGGCGGATGCCCTAAAAGGTACTGGTGTACCTTTAATTGCTGATGGCGGTATTCGTTATTCAGGTGATGTGGCAAAGGCTTTAGCCGCTGGCGCATATGCAGTCATGTTAGGTGGATTGTTCGCTGGTACAGAAGAAGCCCCGGGTGAAGTTGAGTTATTTCAAGGCCGTTCATATAAATCATATCGAGGCATGGGTTCATTAGGCGCCATGGGCCAGCAACAAGGTTCAAGTGATCGTTATTTTCAAGAAGAAACCGATTCAGTTGAGAAATTGGTGCCTGAAGGGATTGAAGGCCGTGTTCCATACAAAGGTAGTTTATTAGCCGTTATTCATCAATTATTAGGTGGTATACGTGCAAGCATGGGATATACAGGTAATCAGACGATTCAATTGTTACATGATAATGCTCAATTTGTTCGAGTGACGAGTGCGGGCATGAGAGAAAGCCATGTTCATGATGTAACCATTACCAAAGAAGCTCCTAATTATCGAGTTGAATAGTTAGCCGTCTATATCGTTTCTATTTCGCTTAATTAATAGTTTTAAACTATGAAAATCAGTTAATGGTTTTCATAGTTAATCTCATAATCTAAGCACACTTTGTTCAATAAACCTATAAAGCATAACGTGAATCAAGCATCTACAAACATCCATAACCATAAGATCCTTATTTTAGATTTTGGGTCACAATATACACAGTTAATTGCTCGACGCATTCGTGAAATTGGCGTCTATTGTGAGATTTATTCTTGCGAATGTACAGAAGCAGAAATTAAAGGCTTTGCACCTAACGGGATTATTTTATCGGGTGGTCCTGACACAGTAACCGAAGGCGATACACCTAGAGCTCCTCAAAGTGTTTTTGAGTTAGGCGTGCCTGTTTTAGGTATTTGTTATGGTATGCAAACTATGACAGAGCAGATGGGTGGAAAGGTAGAAAGCTCTGATCATAGAGAATTTGGTTATGCACAAGTCAGAGCACGAGGCCATTCAAAATTATTAGCAGACATTGAAGATCATTTAACACCAGAAGGCTATGGCTTATTAGACGTATGGATGAGTCATGGTGATCGCGTTGTTGAACTGCCTGAAGGTTTTATTTTAATAGCCAGCTCTGATGGCGCGCCGATCGCTGGTATTGCTAATGAAGATAAATCTTTCTATGCCTTACAATTTCATCCAGAAGTAACACACACAAAACAAGGTGGTCGTATACTTTCTCGATTCGTACTTGATATCTGCGGTTGCGAAGCTTTATGGACAGCCAATAATATTATCGAAGATAGTATTCAAGCCGTTAGAGAAAAAGTGGGTACAGATCATGTAATTTTAGGACTATCAGGTGGTGTGGACTCCTCAGTCGTAGCTGCATTGTTACATAAAGCCATTAAAGATCAGTTAACGTGCGTCTTTGTTGATACGGGCTTATTGCGTTTAAATGAAGGTGACCAAGTGATGGCGACCTTTGC
>CANGLL010000006.1 GCA_947454605.1 Methylococcaceae bacterium
AGTCTTTGTTAAATGGATTGCCGAGTCGATTGATACCTTTGAATCCAAAGCGTTTAACGCAGTACTTTGTGATTCAACACATTCACAGTCAACAAGCCGAGATGTATCGTTATAAAACACACCGTTGCGATGACCGCATCGTCAGTATTCATCAACCGCATGTGCGGCCTATCATACGTGGAAAACTCAATAAAGCGGTTGAGTTTGGCGCTAAACTCAGTGTCAGTTTGAGCGAGCAAGGTCTTGCCAAAGTAGATCATATTCGTTGGCATGCCTTTAATGAAAGTACCGATCTCGAAACCCAAGTTGAACCTTATCGTCAGCGCTACGGTTATTATCCAGAAGTCGTTGTGGCAGATCCAGTATACGGAACCCAAAAAAATAGAGCTTATCTCAAAAACAAGGGTATTCGTTATGCGGGTAAATCCCTAGGACGACCTAAAAAGGTGACAGAACAAAACCGAGAACAACTTAAGCACGATAAGAAACAACGCGAAGCTGACTATCGACAACGCATTCCAATTGAAGGTAAATTTGGTCAAGGCAAGCGTGCTTATGGGCTCGATAAGATTCAAGCTAAAACCCCTCGCACGTCTGAAGCTTGGATAAACAGCATCTTCTTTGTTATGAACTTGCTGGTATTACTCCGGCATTTTTTTGTGCCCGAGATACTTCAGCTTTGTATCAATACGTCCGTCTCATGTTGGTTAAGAAAAACAAAAAATACAATACGGTGCTTCACATTGCCATTCAAACTCATTATGGTCAGCCACTTGAAATCCAAGCTTCAAGTTTTTGAGTGAACTTTACTTAAACCAAACAAACGGGGCAAAGACTCGTTAGAAAAACTAATAACTTGGCCTAAAAGTCGTATTGATGAATTATTTCCATTAGTAGTTGAAAGCGTCATTGAACAAATCACTATGTCTTATAGTGGGCTAAGTTGGTCGATGAACGATTATATAAAAATATTACTTAATCAAGCAAAGGCCTCATTAAATTAAATAATGAAAATTCATTGGTTGTGAAATATTTAAATTTGTTTTTTTGTGGAAAACTATAACAATTTCTTACCAATTATATTACTCAGAATCGCAAAAGGGCTTGAATCTGGATTATATAGCGACGATAGTGGCAGATTGTACGTTTGTTCCATCATAAATTGGCCAGACAATACTGAATGTGAAGTTTGATCGGAAAAACATACCCAAACAGAACCACTATAGAATGGGATAATTATTTGTTCTGCATTTGATTGATAATTAGAATCAAATTTCATAATATCATGTAATTGAAGCATAATGTGATCATATTCACTGCGTAATGATTTAGTAATTTTAATTTTGTGTAAGAATGATGCTTGCCATGATGAATATGGCTTCACTTTATGTAAAAAATTATTTGCTACATTTTCAAAAGGTTCACCAATTCTCCAAACACGTGGAATATTATTGGGATTAATATTTATAAAAACACGCAAAATTCTTTTTCCATGATTAGGGCGGGTTGTAAAAGCATCAATATGAAGTAACTTGTCATTTCCTCTATACGATTGTTTTCTATCTTCAACTTGTATTGGACGAAAGCTGGTGGGAGATGTTTCTAATTTATAATTTGGAGCGAGACTGGTAATTAAAGTTGTTGCATTTTGGCGAAATCTTTTCATCAAATTGGTAAGAGCGTCTAAAAGATAAGCGTCACATTCTGCACCTTTTAGTTGATTTGTTGTTGACAGACTTACGTTACGGCAGTTTTTCTTTAAAATTAAAGGGCTTAATAATTTCTTCTCTGTTTGGGAAATGTTAAAAGGTAAGTTTGAAAAATGAATTACTTTGCCGCTTTCTAACGCATTGATCCAATCATAATTATGATTAATTTTCCATTCTTTAACACCGATATTAACTATTTGTGATTCCATAAATAATTGCCTATAACTTATAAATTTTGGTTTTTTATAGATTGATTGTAATGTATTTTTATAAATAAACTGAATTTAATAAGCAAATCTGCCCTAATTATCACTCTTGGCTTAAAATATGAACTGAGACGTCCTTCATTCTTCATTTCATAAATGCAGGCATGTGGATATAGTCCATCCTATTCTTACTATGCATTAAAAGATGATCGGTAATCTGATGAGGCTGGAAACATTAAAGCGTTTGCCAATCTCTAGCTAACTGCTGATAAAGTTCAGTTATCTGTAGATTTGATGCGCTATCACCCCCCCTAACGGCATAATGGATTACTTGTTTGTTGAGCTGATGTTGTGGGGGAAGGCCCTAAACTATCAGTGGTTTTGTTAGGGATGGCGTCTTTAGCGGGTTTGGATAACCGTCCTTTGTCGCCTTTATGGAATAAAGTCGGCGCTACACTTTTTAAAAATGGTGAGCATTTCTATAACTTTGAAGGCTTGTATGAATATAAGGCTAAGTATGCGCCGAAGTGGCATCCACGCTATTTAGTTGCGCCTACTGGATTTTCGGTGCCGTCTATCCTGATGCAGATTGCCCGGATTATTTCTGGAGGCTGGCAAGTCATCTTCGGTAAATAAACAGACTTGAAAAAAAAATACGCGTCCCCAAATAGTGGGAAACATTTTATAACCACTATTTAAGGACTACTATTGTGACTGTTGAAACAAAAAAAGAAACGCTTGGTTTTCAAACTGAAGTAAAACACCTCTTACATTTAATGATTCACTCCTTGTACAGCAACAAGGAAATCTTCCTTAGAGAATTAATCTCTAACGCGTCTGACGCAGCCGATAAACTCCGTTTTGAAGCACTATCAAATGATGCTTTATACGAAGGTGATAGCGAGTTAAAAATTCGCATTGAGTTCGATAAAGATAAAAAAACCGTCAGCATTATCGATAATGGTATTGGTATGACCCGTGCCGAAGTACAAGAACATATCGGTACTATCGCAAAATCAGGTACTAAACAATTTTTTGAAGCCCTAACCGGTGAGCAAGCTAAAGACAGCGAGTTAATTGGTCAATTTGGGGTAGGTTTCTACTCAGCATTTATCGTCGCTGATAAAGTCACTTTAACCACACGTAAAGCGGGTGCTGATAAATCTCAAGCAACACGTTGGGAATCTGCAGGTGAGGGTGATTACACCATCGAAGCTGTTGAAAAAGCGACTCGCGGTACTGAAATCGTTCTACATTTAAAAGAAGCTGAATTAGAGTTTTTAGACGGTTACCGTATCCGTTCTATCGTTAGAAAATTCTCAGATCATATTTCTTTACCTATCATTATGGATAAAGAACCAGAACCATCTTATGATGAAGACGAAGCCGAAGAGGGCGTAGAAAAAACTGAAAAACCAGTAGCAGCCATTGAAGAAGAAACTATTAATAGTGCTTCTGCGTTATGGACTAAATCTCGTCAAGAAATTAGTGATGAAGATTACAACGAATTTTATAAACACGTAGGTCATGATTTCCAAGATCCACTAACATTTGTCCACAGTAAAGTAGAAGGTACTAACGAGTATACTTTATTACTTTACACCCCTGCGCGTGCACCGTTTGATTTGTGGGATAGAGATGCAAAACACGGTGTAAAACTCTACATCCGTAAAGTGTTTATCACGGATGATGCAGAGCAATTAATGCCGCGTTATTTGCGTTTTATCAGAGGTATTATTGATGCAAACTCTTTACCTTTAAACGTATCTAGAGAAATTCTGCAACAAAGCAAACAAATCAGTGCAATTAAATCGGGTGCCGTTAAAAAAGTCTTGGGCATGTTAGAAAACTTGGCTAAAAATGAAGCTGAGAAATATGAAACTTTCTGGGCACAATTCGGTAATGTGATTAAAGAAGGCCCTATCGAAGATCATGCCAATAAAGATCGTGTGGCCAAGTTATTACGCTTCGCTTCTACCCATAATGATACTGACAAACAATCTGTGTCTTTAGAAGATTACGTCAGTCGTATGAAAGAAGGTCAAGACAACATTTATTATGTAACAGCGGATAGTTTCTCAGCCGCTAAAAACAGTCCACATTTAGAAATCTTCCGTAAAAAAGGTATCGAAGTTTTATTATTATCTGATCGTATTGATGAATGGTTGGTATCTAATTTAGATGAATTTGAAGGTAAGCATTTACAGTCGGTGGCTAAAGGTGATTTAAACCTAGGTGACTTAGCGGATACCGAAGAAGAAAAAGCCCAGCAAGAAGAAGTGACTAAAGACTTTGAGTCCGTATTAACGCAAATTAAAGAAGTGTTAGCAGATAAAGTCAGTGAAGTCCGTTTGAGTCATCGTTTAACAGAATCCCCCGCGTGTTTGGTGGCGGATGTATACGGCATGAGTTTAAACATGGAACGCATTATGAAGGAAGCCGGACAATCTATGGGCTTCGGTGGTAAAAAGCCGGTCTTTGAGATTAATCCTACGCATCCTTTAGTGGTTAAGTTAAAAGCAGAACAAGACGATACCCGTTTTGCAGACTTAAGCCATATCTTGTTTGATCAAGCTATCTTAAGCGAAGGTGGGCATTTAGAAGATCCCGCGGCGTTTGTGCATAAGTTAAATGGTTTATTGCAAGGTTTATTAAAGTAAACGGTTAAACTTAAAAAAGGTCGGAGCAATCCGGCCTTTTTTTATGCCTGATAATAAGGTTAAATACCCACATCAAACATATTTCATCCCTAGGACTTTATGCAACATCTGACTGAACTACTTAATATATTTTTGCACTTGGATCATTATCTCAGTGACATCATCCAAAACTATGGCACAGTTACTTACGCCTTGTTATTTTTGATCGTGTTTTGTGAAACTGGTTTGGTGGTATTGCCGTTTTTACCGGGTGATTCTTTGTTATTTGCAGCAGGTACTTTTGCGGCAAAGGGTGATCTGGGGTTTGGGATATTGTTTGCTAGTTTGGCCATGGCTGCCGTGGTGGGTGATGCGCTTAATTATGAAATAGGTCGGCGGTTAGGGCCTAAGATAGCCAACCATGAAAAGCTTAAATTTATTAATCAAGATCATCTTGATAAGACGCAGCATTTTTATGACAAATACGGCGCTAAAACAATCATCATTGCGCGGTTTGTACCTGTAGTACGAACCTTTGCGCCTTTTGTAGCGGGGATAGGCTCGATGACGTATCAGCGATTTTTGCAGTTTAATGTGGTCGGTGCTTTAGCTTGGGTCGCTATTTGTTTGGCGGGTGGTTATTTGTTTGGTAATTTGCCTGTGGTAAAAAATAATTTTTCGGTGGTCATTTTAGGTATCGTGATTGTTTCAATTCTGCCTGCAGTTATTGAGATTGTTCGACACAAATACCTAAAAACCAATTAATTAATAAAGCTTAAAGTTCTATTCTAATGCCCAGTTGGACAACGCGGTCCACAGGGATTTTAAAGAAATGGATGGCACTGGAGGAGTTGTTAAATAAAAATTTAAATAAGCCTCTGCGCCATTTTGGCATGATGCTTTTGTTACGGAAGGCGATTTCTTCACTGCCGATAAAGAAAGAGGCTTGTTTTGGATTAATGACTAATCCTTCTTTGGCGCAAAGTTCTAGTGCTCTGCGGACATCGGCATCTTGTTTAAAGCCATAATAAAGCTTAACGCGATAGAAGTTACGAGTTTTACCAAATGTTCTTATTTTTAGTGAATGCGCTTCGTCAACATAAGGTTCATTCATTGTGACAATTGTGAGGACGACAATTTGCTTATGTAAAACATGGTTGTGTTCGATGTTATGCAAAAAGACTTCGGGTAAGCCGTGTAAAGTGCGTGTTAAGTAGATAGCCGTCCCATTAACAGTCGCAAAATCCATGGTGTTTCTTGCTTCAAAGTCTTCAAATAGAGTGCGTCTGGCTTCCATGTATTGATTAACTAAACCCCGACCTTTAATCCACGTGGTTAGGATGAAAAATAATATGCAGGCAATCACTAAGGGTAGCCACCCCCCTGTGGGGATTTTTAAACTATTTGACGATAGAAAAGCGATATCTACAATAAGGAATGCACCTAAAAAGCTAAAGCGGGTGGGTTTGTTCCAATTCCAAAGTTCTTTAAATATAATAGAAGCTAATATGGTGTCTACAATCATGGTGCCTGTAACGGCTATGCCATAGGCAGAGGCTAAAGCAGAAGACGATTTAAAGGTGAGAACTAAGATAAAGACCGAAACCATTAACATCCAATTAACGGCGGGTACATAAACTTGCCCCATCGCTTCACCTGATGTATGTAATATTTTCATACGTGGACAGTATCCCAATTGAACGGCTTGTCGAGTTACAGAAAATGCGCCAGAGATAACGGCTTGCGAAGCAATCACCGTGGCGAATGTTGATAGGATTAAGAGGGGATAAAGGGCCCAAGTCGGGGCCAGTAAATAAAAGGGGTTTTGGATGGCCTCGGGATGGTTAATAAGTAAGGCGCCTTGACCAAAGTAATTGAGTAATAAAGCTGGAAACACAAAACCAAACCAAGCATACCGAATGGGTTTAAGACCAAAATGCCCCATGTCTGCATATAGGGCCTCGGCCCCAGTTATCGCGAGCACTACTGCACCCAAGATTAAGAAGCCATGCCAGCCCAGTTCAAATAAGATATGAAGGGCATAGTAGGGATTTATGGCCATTAAGACACTAGGTGTTTCTGCGATATTAATGACACCTAAAACACTTAGTAAGCTAAACCAAAAAATCATGATGGGTGAGAATATTTTGCCCACTTTGCCAGTGCCTTTGGCTTGAATAACGAATAGGCCTCCTAATACGGCAATGGTGATGGGTAAAATGTAGTTATCTAATGAGGGCGCAATAATTTGTAAGCCTTCTACTGCGCTGAGAACGGAGATGGCTGGGGTAATCATGCTGTCGCCAAAGAATAAAGACGCTCCCAGTAGGCCTAAGATAATAATAAAGGCAGATTTTTTGTTCGTTTTAATTTCGTTATCTGATTCTGATTTTTTTACACCTAGTAAAGCGAGCGCCATGAGCGCCATGATTCCACCTTCACCTTTATTATCAGCCCGCATAATAAAAATAGCATATTTTGCGGTTACCACTAATGTGATAGACCAAAAAATTAAAGATAGAACGCCGAGAACATGCGGGGTATCAATGCTGACACCATCTTTAAATACTTCTTTTAAAGCATAGAGTGGGCTGGTGCCGATATCCCCAAAGACCACGCCAATTGCGCCTAGTGCTAAACTGGTCAATGGTTGTTTTGAATTTGAGCTTGAATGAATTGACATGTTTATTGCTTTAAAAATCGATCAATGAATTAAATTAATGAGCACTAAATGACAGGATTGTAATACGTTTGATGTGTAAATTATTCTGAATTTTAAGTTAAGTAGTTTTAATAATAAACCTAAGGCAGAAAAATAACTGAGTAATGTGGCTGTCACGACAGCGAGCCTAAAAATACATTCGTCTTAAACTGACTTGCCTAAAAGCCTAAAAAGACAGGATAATCTGTAGCCTTAATAAAATAATAAGCAAATAATTTGGCGGGACATGGAATTTAATTTAATTAATACGGATGGGCACGCTAGGCGTGGGCAACTTGTTTTTGATAGAGGGGTAGTTGAAACCCCTATTTTTATGCCTGTTGGGACTTATGGTACGGTTAAATCATTAACATCCGAAGATTTGACAGGTATTGGTGCGCAAATTATTTTAGGTAATACTTTTCATCTGATGTTGCGGCCTACTACTGCCGTTATTAAGGCGCATGGAGATTTGCATGACTTTATGCATTGGGATAAACCGATTCTGACGGATTCAGGTGGTTTTCAGGTTTTTAGTTTGGGTGCTTTAAGAAAGATTACCGAAGCTGGTGTGACTTTTAAATCTCCGTTGAATGGGGCTAATATTTTTATGGGGCCTGAAGAGTCAATGCAAGTGCAGCGTGACTTAGGCTCCGATATCGTGATGATTTTTGATGAATGCACGCCTTATCCGGCGAGTGTTAATGAAGCGGCCGATTCAATGCGTTTATCTTTGCGTTGGGCGGAAAGAAGTAAAAAGGCTCATGCTGATAATCCATCTGCGTTATTTGGTATTGTCCAGGGAGGGATGTATGAGCAGTTACGTAAAGAGTCCATTACTGGACTGATTGACATTGGTTTTGATGGCTATGCGATTGGCGGTTTGTCTGTGGGTGAGCCTAAAGAAGAAATGATGGCGACCTTAGATTTTATCCATAACAAAATGCCTGTTGATAAACCGCGGTATTTAATGGGTGTGGGTACGCCAGAAGATTTAGTTGAGGCTGTAAGGCGCGGCATTGATATGTTTGACTGTGTAATGCCTACGCGTAATGCACGTAATGGTCATTTATTTACTACTTTTGGGGTGGTAAAAATCAGAAATAGTCAGTATGAGTTTGATAACAAGCCACTAGATGATTCTTGTGCATGTTACACCTGCCAAAATTATTCTCGCGCTTATTTAAGACATTTAGATCGTTGTAAAGAGATGCTGGGTGCGAGGCTGAATACTATACATAATTTGTATTATTATCTGAATCTTATGCAGGGTTTACGCGATGCCATTTCTAACCAAACATTAGATACATTTGTTAGAGATTTTTACCAACTGAGAGATAAAGCGGCGCCTTCTGTGGCATAATAGCAAAATTTTTTTATTAATTATAATAACGAGGATATTTATGAGTTTTTTTATTTCTGACGCTTTAGCTGCGGCTCCTGCTGGACAACAACCAGGCATTGAAGGGATGTTATTTCCACTTGGGATTTTAGCATTTTTTTACTTTTTATTCTTACGTCCTCAAGCTAAAAGAACGAAGGAAAAGAAACAGATGATCGCTTCAATTACTAAAGGAGCGGAAGTAGTTACTTCTGGCGGTATTTTAGGAAAAGTGGTTGATGTTGATGATAATTTTGTAAAGATTGAAGTGAGTGATAACGTTTTTATTCAAGTTCAAAGACAAGGTATAGAAAGTATGATGCCTAAAGGTACTTATAAGGCCATTACTAAAAAAGTAGTTAAAGTTTAATTGGAATAGCACATGCAAAATCATTTCCCCGTTTGGAAAAATATATTAGTTCTGCTGGTTTTTGGTATTGGTATTATTTATTCATTACCCAATTTATATGGCGATGATCCTTCGGTCCAGGTTTCTTCAACAATAGCAACGGCTATTTCTCAAGAGCAAGCGAACCAGGTCGATTCAGATATTAAAGCCATGGGTATCCCTGCTAAGGCATTCGAGTATAAGGATGGAAAAATACTAGCGCGTTTTAGTAATACTGATGATCAGCTAAAAGTTGCCGATCAGTTGCGCGATAAAATGGGTAGTAATTACACGGTTGCTTTAAATCTAGCACCAACAACTCCAGGTTGGTTGCGTGCCTTAGGCGCTCAAGCCATGTACTTGGGTTTGGACTTGCGGGGTGGTGTTCATTTCTTATTAGAAGTGGATATGGACGCGGCCGTTAAGCAAGCGGAAGATCGTTATATCGATGATGTAAGATTAGCTTTAAGAAATGCTAAATTGCATTATCAATCAGTCGCTAAAGATAGTGGATTTATTAAAGTAACGATGAACTCTACTGATGATAAATCAGCGTTGTTAACTTTATTAGATAAAGAATTTCATAGCCTAGAAATTACTGAGCCAGAAGCACAGGAGCAAGTTTGGTTAAAGTTTTCTGAAAAAGAAGCACGTGAAATCAAAAAATTCGCAGTCGCTCAAAACATGACTACGCTGAGAAATCGTGTTAATGAATTAGGGGTTGCAGAGCCTGTGATTCAACAACAAGGTGAAAATCGTATCATGGTGCAATTGCCCGGTGTACAAGATACAACTCGAGCAAAAGAAATTTTGGGCACTACTGCAACATTGGAATATCGTTTAGTAGATGTTGATCACGATGTTCAGCAAGCTGTTTCAGGCCATGCTCCAGTTGGTAGTCGTTTATATTATGACAGATCAGGCGCTCCAATTTTGTTAGATCGTCGTGTGATTGTGACGGGTGACCAAATTGTTGATGCGTCATCTGGTCAAGATCAAGATGGTAGACCTTCCGTTAATATTTCTTTGAATGGCGTAGGCGCTTCAAAGATGGCAAAAACGACGCAAGTGAGCGTAGGAAAACCAATGGCTGTAGTTTTTATTGAGTACAAAGTAGAAACTAAAACGGTTAACGGTGAGAAAATTCGCCATAAAGAAAAAGTAGAAAAGGTTATAAACGTAGCCACTATTCAAGGTGTGTTTAGTAAGCGTTTTCAAACAACAGGTTTAGATAGTCCCCAAGAAGCTAGAAACCTCTCTTTATTATTGAGAGCGGGTGCTTTGGCTGCTCCTGTTGATATCGTAGAAGAGCGCACCGTTGGTCCAAGCTTAGGACAGGACAATATTGATAAAGGTATGTTGTCTTTTGTGGTGGGCTTTGCTTTGGTTGTATTGTTCATGGCGGTTTACTACAAATTGTTCGGTATGATCGCGAACTTTGCTTTGGCATTTAACGTTGTTATTGTGGTTGCTATTTTATCGATGTTACAAGCGACATTAACCTTGCCTGGTATTGCAGGTATTATTTTAACCGTCGGTATGTCGGTTGACGCGAACGTGTTAATCTTCGAAAGGGTTAAAGAAGAAATTAAAGCGGGTATAACGCCACAAGCAGCTATATTTATTGGTTACGATAAAGCGTTTGCGACTATTCTTGATTCACATTTTACTAACTTAGTTGTTGCGGTTGTGTTGTTTGCTTTTGGGACGGGTTCTGTTAAAGGTTTTGCGGTTACTTTGATTATTGGTATTTTGTCTTCTATGTTTACCGCGATTACCGGCACGCGTATGGTGATTAATTGGATTTATGGTAGTCGTAGAGTCGAGAAGTTATCAATTTAAACATTAATTTTAGAAGAAACAACTATGAAGACAACAAATATTAATTTTATTGGTAACAGAAAAATAGCCTTGATATTCTCAGGAATACTCATGATTCTTTCGATAGGTTCATTAGCTGTTCGCGGCTTACAAATGGGTATTGACTTTACAGGTGGGACCTTAATAGAGGTCGGTTATCAAAAGGCTGCTGATTTAAATGTTTTACGTAATACATTAGACACACAAGGCTTTGATGATGCAACGGTACAGAATTTTGGTACTGCGAAAGATGTGTTAATTCGTTTAAAGCCACATGAAGGCATTAGCAGTGCTGATTTAAGTACTCGAGTTCTAGAAGCAATAAACAAAACGACGGTTGAGCCGGCAAGTATTCGACGTGTTGAATATGTAGGGCCACAAGTAGGTGATGATCTTGCTGAAGATGGATTCTTAGCGTTGCTTTATTCAACTATCGCTATTCTGATTTATATCGCATGGCGTTTTGAATGGAAGTTTTCTACTGGCGCCATTTTAGCAACTGTGCACGACGTCGTCGTGACGTTGGGTTTATTTTCTATTTTAGGCCTTGAGTTTGATTTAACGGTATTAGCCGCTGTGTTGGCTTTGATTGGTTATTCTTTAAACGATACTATCGTGGTATATGATCGTATTCGGGAGAACTTCCGGTTATTAAGAAATAAAACAACCGAAGAAGTCATGAATATTTCGGTTAATGTGACCTTGAGCAGAACTATTATGACCTCGTTAACAGTTATTTTAGTGTTAGTTTCATTGTTCTTTTTGGGCGGTGAGATTATTCATAACTTCTCAATCGTATTACTTTTTGGTGTGTTTTTTGGTACGTATTCTTCTATTTTTATTGCTAGTCCTATGGCCTTAATGTTGGGGATTAGCGCTGAAGATTTAATGATACCGGTTAAAGAAGGTTCGGTCGTAGACGATAGGCCGTAATTTAGCCCCTTATCTACAAGACGCGCTTCATCAGGTATAATGCGCAGTCGAAATTTTTTATTTAATATTACTTTGGAGTTTTAGATCACAATGGCTATAGAGCGCACTTTTTCAATTATTAAACCAGATGCAGTTGCTAAAAATGTAATTGGTCAAATTTACAGCCGTTTCGAAAGTAATGGTCTAAATATTGTTGCTGCAAAAATGTTACATTTAACTCAAGCACAAGCTGAGGGTTTTTATGCTGAACACAGTGAACGTGGCTTCTTTAAAGATTTAATTGCTTTTATGATTTCAGGCCCCGTAATCATGCAAGTACTAGAAGGAGAAAACGCAGTTCTTAAACACCGTGAAATTATGGGCGCTACAAATCCTAAAGAAGCTGCTGCGGGTACTATTCGCGCAGACTTTGCTTCAAGCATCGATGAAAATGCAGTGCATGGTTCTGATGCTTTAGAAACAGCTAAAAGAGAAATTGCTTACTTTTTCTCAGACGAAGAAATCAGTGCAAGAACTCGTTAATCCAAAAAGATTTAATTTGCTTGATTACGACAGAAAAGGCCTTGCGGCTTTTTTTGTCGCTTTAGGGGAAAAGCCTTTTAGAGCTACGCAAGTACTTAAATGGGTTTATCAGGAAGGGGTCGAAGACTTTGATCTGATGACTAATTTGAGCAAGTCATTGCGAACCTACCTTAAAGAGAATTGTTATTTAGCGACACCAGAAATTGTCATTGAGCAAATTGCGAGCGATGGCACTCGTAAATGGGCATTGCAAACTTCTTGCGGAAATAGGATCGAAACGGTCTTTATTCCAGAAGAGGGGCGAGGCACTTTATGTGTGTCTTCACAAATTGGTTGTGCCTTAGCCTGTAGTTTTTGTTCTACTGCGCAACAAGGGTTCAACAGAAATTTAACTACGGCCGAAATTATTGGTCAGGTGATTGTTGCCCAAAAACGATTGGGTGATATTAAAAAAGTAACTAACGTTGTTATGATGGGTATGGGTGAACCTCTGCTCAACTTTGATAATGTGGTTGCTGCAATGAATTTAATGATGGATGATTTTACGTTTGGCTTATCTAAACGCAGAGTTACCATTAGTACATCTGGTGTTGTGCCAGCGATGTATCGCTTAACAGAGGCTTGTGATGTTAGTTTAGCTGTGTCTTTGCACGCTGTTACTAACGAGCTAAGAGATGTCTTAGTGCCGATCAATAAAAAATATCCTCTCGCAGAATTAATGGATGCTTGTCGAGATAATGCCAAAATTGCACCTCGCCGTACGGTTACTTTTGAATATGTAATGTTAGAAGGGATTAACGATTCAATGGATGATGCGCGTGGATTAATTAAATTATTAAAAAATGTGCCGTCTAAATTAAATTTAATACCGTTTAATCCATTTCCTAATAATGATTATCGGTGTTCTAGCAAGGAAGTGATCCACCGATTCAAAACAGTTTTGAATGATGCGGGAATTGTCACTACAGTAAGAAAAACAAGGGGTGATGACATTGACGCGGCCTGTGGGCAATTAGTAGGGCAGGTTGAAGATAAAAGTCGAAGACATCTAAAGCTAAAGGCTCTAGGGATAACTAGTGCGGCATAACTATGCTGTATTATTAAATCTAACTTTAAAATTTTTATTGAGTATTGCCTTAACGGCTTGTGGTTCTATTTTTGATCACGGCGTTAAACAGTCTGAATCTGCAGATATCTATTTGCAATTGGGTGTAAGGTATTTAGATCTCAATAAGCTTGAAATATCGAAACAGAATTTATTAATTGCTTTAGATAAAGATCCAAATAATGCTCAGATACAAAATGCATATGCTTTTTTGTGCGAGAAATTAGAGGATTATCCCCAAGCAAAAGAACATTATTTGATGGCTCTTGGTATTTCGCCTGATGCTTGGAGTATCCAAAATAATTATGGTCGATTTCTTTGTGAACAAGGTGATCGTCAGCAAGGCTTAGAAATTTTGAAAAAAGCTTTTGCTACTCCGCTTAATGATAAACCGTGGATCGCAATAACTAATGCAGGACGTTGCCAGTTGGATACGCAAATGCAAAATAATGCGTTAAGTTACTTTGAAAAAGCATTGTTTCTTAATTCTAATTATGCGCCGGCTTTACTAGAGATGCAAAAATTAAGTTTTAATGCAGGCGATTATGGTGTTGCACAAACTTATTTTAAAAGATATTTAGATGGTGGCACTTATACATCAGCGTCTTTATGGATAGCTATGGAAACGGAATTCGCATTAGGGCAGGGTCAGATGGCTCATACCTATAAAGAAAAATTATTAGAGCAGTTTCCTTTATCCAAAGAAGCTAAACAAATCAGACCTGTTTTACAGTAATAAAATAAATCGATCAATATGGTACAGACGATACAAGCAATACGAGGCATGCATGATGTGCTTCCAGATCAGACACCTCTTTGGCAATATACCGAGCAGGCCTTACGTGAGGTGATGCGGGCTTATGGGTATAGTGAGATTCGATTACCTATCGTTGAGAAAACAGAGCTTTTCAAGCGCTCAATTGGTGAAGTGACTGATATTGTTGAAAAGGAAATGTATACCTTTGAAGATCGAAATGGTGACTCTCTAACGTTGCGTCCAGAAGGTACTGCGGGATGTTTGAGAGCTTGTTTGGAACATGGATTATTGCATAACCAAGTACATCGCTTGTGGTATTACGGCCCTATGTATCGGCATGAGCGCCCTCAAAAAGGTCGGTATCGACAGTTTATTCAGTTAGGTGTTGAAACTTATGGGATGGCGGGTCCCGATATCGATGCTGAATTGATTTTTATCATGGACCGATTGTGGAAGAAGTTAGGTATCCGCGATAAAGTGACTTTACAACTCAATTCTTTAGGCACTATAGATGAGCGCATTGTCTATCGCCAAGTTTTAGTTAATTATTTTCAAGCGCATTTAGAAGAGCTGGATGAAGACAGCAAACGTCGTTTGCAGACTAATCCTTTACGTATTTTAGATACTAAAAATCCTGCGCTGTTTGAGTTGGTGGCTAATGCACCCGCGTTAATGGATTATTTAGGCGTTGAAAGTTTAGCTCATTTTAAAGGGTTAACTACCTTTTTAGATGACTTGGGTGTCAGTTACGAAATTAATACCCGATTAGTGCGTGGTTTGGATTATTACAGTAAAACAGTTTTTGAGTGGGTGACTGATGAACTTGGTTCACAAGGCACTGTTTGTGCGGGTGGTCGTTATGATAGCCTGGTAGAGCAGTTGGGAGGTAAGCCTAATTTTGCAGTTGGCTTCGCGATGGGTATTGAGCGTTTATTAGCATTACTTGAAGTAGCTGGTCATTTGCCCGCCACTAAAACGGTTGATGTATTTATGATCCGTGTTGGGGACGCAGCGGAGCTTGAGGGGTTACGTTTTGCAGAAACCTTAAGAAATGAGATGCCTGGCTTAAAATTACAAGTGAATTGTGGCGGTGGTAGTTTTAAGAGCCAGTTTAAGAAAGCTGATAAAATAGGTGCGGATTACGCTATTATTTTAGGTGACGACGAAGTTAGTAGGGGGCAATTAAGCATTAAATCATTGCGTACCGATCAAGAACAACAAACATTGAGTCAACAAGAAACAATCGCATTTTTACAAACAGTTATAGTTTAGATTAATCAGTCTAAGCGGTAGGTGATTTGAATTATTTTTTAAAATATTACATAGAGAAAGCACGTGGAAATATACGATTCAGAAGAAGCCCAAGTAGAAGCTTTAAAAAGATGGTGGAAAGAAAATGGTCAATCTACCCTTATTGGTTTGGTTTTAGGTGTTGCTATTATTTTGGGTTGGAATTTTTGGCAAGATCATAAGAAATCTCAAGCAGCAGAAGCGTCTGCAATTTATAGTGAATTACTTTTAGCTTTAACCGGCGATAAGCAAGACACTGTTTTAAAATTAGCAGAGCGATTGAAAGCCGAATATCCAAAAACTGAGTATGCGGTTTATGGCCAACTTGTATTAGCAAAGTCAAAAGTTCAACAAGGTGATTTGGCAGTTGCGAAAACAATTCTTACTGAGGTTGGTAATGGGTCTTCTAATGAATTAAGTAATGTTGCTAAACTGCGATTAGTCAGACTTATGTTGGCTAGTGGTGAATATGAACAAGGTTTGGCATTAATTAATGCTATCGATCCAGCGACTTCAGATAGTTTTTCTGGTAATTATGATGAATTAGTAGGCGATTTATATGTGGCATTAGATCGTTTAGATCAAGCACGTAGTTCCTATCAAAAAGCTCTAGAAAGTGGTTATAGATCCGCTTTATTACAAATCAAAATTGATGATTTAACAGCATCTGAGAAAGTGGCTGTTCAGAATTTACAAACCGGAAAATAATGCGCTTAATTACGCTTTTATGTATCTTTTTTACATTAACTGGATGTGCCGCTATGGAAACATTAAGCGAATCAGTTGATGGGATTTCTAATTACTTTAAGGGCGGGGAGGATAATTCTGATCCGCCAATGGCTTTAGTTGAATATCCGCCAGAAGTAAAAATTAAAGAAGTTTGGAAGGAGTCAGTTGGCGTTGGTGCAGATGAGCAAACATTAAAACTCATTCCAGCAAGTGGCTTTGGAAAATTGTTTGTTGCCGATAGGGAAGGCTTAGTCCAAGCAAGAGATCCTGATACAGGTCGAGTTATATGGGAAGTTAAAACGGAATTGAAACTGTCTGCGGGTCCTGGGTTGGGAGCGGGAACGGTTATATTAGGATCAAGTGACGCCGATGTGATCGCTTTAAATGCTGACACAGGTGCGCAACTTTGGAAAGCAAAAGCATCAAGTGAAGTTCTTTCAGTGCCCGTTGTTGCCAATGATATCGTTATTGTTCGTTCTACTGATGGTGAAATGGTTGCCCTAAGCGAGAAATCAGGCGGTAAACGTTGGAATTATGAACACAATGCACCAGCCTTAAGTGTCCGAGGGGTTGGAGCTCCATTGGTTATTACTGATCGTGTTATTGAAGGTTTTGATAATGGAAAGCTGATCGCTTTACGATTGATTGATGGTAAATATGCTTGGGAAACAACGGTAGCGATTCCAAAAGGACGTTCTGAGGTTGAAAGGTTGGTCGATTTAGATGTTGATCCAATTGATGTTGCGGGCGTTATTTATATTGCGAGCTATCGTGGTGGTGTCGCAGCGATCTCTGAGTCTGATGGTGACATCATGTGGCGAAACGAAACTATTTCGTCTTACACTGGTTTAAGTCATGATTTTAGACACCTTTATTTGTCAGATGCAACTGACGATGTTTGGCAGATAGAGCAACGTACTGGGGCTTCTCTCTGGAAGCAAAAAGAGTTACACCAAAGAAAACTAACTGCACCAGCAGTGTATGAAAATTATGTGGTAGTCGGTGATTTTGAAGGTTATGTGCACTGGTTATCAGTTAATGATGGACGTCAATTGGGGCGTGTAAAAGTTTCAGATAGTGCGATTGATTCAAAACCATTGGTTATCAATGATACTGTTTATATTTATGCTAAAGACGGCACGCTTGCCGCTTTAAAAATCGCTGCAAATTAATTATGTTACCTGTAATCGCCTTAGTCGGGCGCCCCAATGTGGGCAAATCTACCTTATTCAATTATTTAACGCGAAGTCGTGATGCTCTAGTTGCAGATTTTCCTGGTCTAACCAGGGATCGGCAGTATGGTAGGGTTAAGCATGGTGATCGGCCCTGTTTGGTTGTTGATACAGGTGGGATAGCTGACGATGCCGAAGGTATTGAAAGTTTTGCGAGAAAACAAGTTCAAATCGCTTTGGAAGAAGCGGATGTGGTTATGTTTTTGGTGGATGCTCGAGAAGGTTTGAGTGCTTCAGATAAGGTGATAGCGAATACGCTTAGAAAGTTAAATAAGCCAACGATATTAGTAACCAATAAAGTCGATGGAATAGATGCGACTATTGCAGTATCTGATTTTTACTCTTTATCTTTAGGTGAGCCGGTTCAAATTGCTGCGTCTCACGGACGAGGAGTCCCTGAGCTATTGCAGCGCGTTTATGAATTGTTACCAAAGAAAGACGATGAAGTCGTTGATGATAATCAACGAGGAATTGCTATTGCAGTAGTCGGTCGACCCAATGTTGGTAAATCAACTTTAGTTAATCGTTTGTTAGGTGAAGAACGCGTTATTGTATTCGATGAACCTGGAACAACAAGAGACAGTATCTACATCCCTTTTGAGCGTAATGGTAAGAAATTTACCTTAATTGATACCGCAGGAATGAGGCGTAGATCTAGAGTCTCTGAAACGATTGAAAAATTTAGTGTGATTAAATCATTGCAAGCTATAGAGCAAGCTAATGTCGTCATTTACATGATTGATGCAAGGGAAGGTATTGCTGATCAAGACGCACATTTATTAGGCTTGGTAATTGAGGCAGGCAGGGCTTTAATTATAGGTTTAAATAAATGGGACGGTATTAGCATTGAGCAAAAAGAAACGGTTAAACGCCAATTAGAAGTTAAATTATCGTTTTTAGATTTTGCAGAAAAGCATCCTATTTCAGCTTTACATGGCAGTGGGGTCGGCAAGTTATTTGAGGTAGTTCATAAGTTATATGACTGTGCGATGATTGATATGTCTACGCCTGTGTTAACACGTATTCTTAAAGAAGCCACGACTGCTCATCAACCGCCTATCGTGAATACGCGTCGTATTAAATTGAAGTATGCACATCAAGGGGGTAGAAATCCACCGATTGTAATTGTGCATGGTGTGCAAACTGATGCGTTACCTGTTTCTTATAAGAGATATTTGGTTAATTATTTCCGAGAAAAACTTAGATTGTCAGGTACGCCTATCCGTATAGAGTTTAAATCTCCAGTTAATCCTTTTCATGGTCAGAAAACTAAGGTCACTGAATGGGAAGTTAAAAAACGTGAGCGTTTAGCTAAGCGAGCAAAGACATAAAAAGATTCATAATAGGCATATCAATCAGTACAACTATTTTAAGTTTAACGAATAATTATATAGAGACTCTTTATGGCAACTATTTCATTTCAAGGTAAACCACTTAACACATCAGGTGAATTGCCTGCTGTAGGTAGCGCTGCACCAGACTTCTTATTAACCAATGGTAAATTAGCTGATGTCAGTTTAGCGACTTATGCGGGTAAGAGAAAAGTTCTTAATATAGTACCTAGTCTAGATACACCCACTTGCGCAACTTCAACTCGTGTATTTAATGAGAAAGCAACACACTTATATAATACGGTTGTTTTAGTGGTTTCTGCAGATTTACCTTTTGCTCAATGCCGTTTCTGCGAAGTTGAAGGGTTAAAAGATGTTATCCCTGTATCAACTTTTAGATCTGACTTTGCAGATGTATACGGCGTAAAACTAGTGGATACATTTCTTGCGGGCCTAACAGCGCGTGCGATTGTTATTATTGATGAGCACGATAAAGTCATATATACAGAGTTAGTTGCTGAATTAGCGCATGAGCCCAATTATGAAAGCGCACTCGCCGCTTTATAAATAATAGCGTTTTAGATTTATCAGTTTTTAAAACATATTTTACTGATTCACCTGACAGTGCTTGCTATGTCTCTAGCGTATCTAAAATTCATCTAAGATAAGCTTCTAGACTAGTATTTAATCTCTGTTTATTTTTGTTTTCGCTAAAAATCATCTCAATCTTTTCTATAAATATAATTATAAGGTTGTATTAGCAGGGCTTTTTATAGTAAATTCGCTATAGAGTTATAAAAAGTAGCTAAATAAAATAGCCTTGTATATTGATGGTTAAGGTTTCATTAGATTTAATTAAAGGTAAGACAGTATGGCAGAGTTAATGAGTAGCGGGATTGAGTTGATGTTCGCCGGTATGGTGATCGTGTTCTTATTTTTGGCTATGTTGGTTGTTGCTATCAACATCATGTCTTCATTCATCCAACGTTTTTTTCCAGAAGCCCCTTTGTTGGGAATGGCGTCATCAGTTTCGGGTGGGGTTGATAAAAGTATCGTGGCTGCAATAACGGCTGCTGTTCATCAATATCGTCATGAACACAAATTAATTAAAGATAAATAGTTTTAGTAACTAAAAAATCAACGATTTCGAATCACAAGTTTCCTGGAGACCTATTAAGCATGGCCAATGTTAAAAAAAAGCCCCTAGCTATCACTGAAGTAGTCTTAAGAGATGCTCATCAATCAATACTTGCGACCCGTTTACGTATTGAAGATATGTTGCCAATCTGTGAAAAGTTAGACCAAATAGGTTACTGGTCTATTGAATCGTGGGGTGGTGCAACATTTGATGCTTGTATTCGTTATTTGGGTGAAGATCCTTGGGAAAGATTACGTACGCTTAAAGCAGCAATGCCTAAAACACCCCAGCAAATGTTGTTGAGAGGCCAAAATATTTTAGGTTATCGACATTATGCAGATGATGTTGTAGATAAATTTGTAGAACGTTGTGCAGTTAACGGTATCGATGTTTTCCGTATTTTTGATGCTATGAACGATATGCGTAATATTGAGCATGCTGTTAAAGCGGTACTTAATACAAGTGCACATGCGCAGGGTACGATTTCATATACAACAAGCGCTGTGCACACAATGGACTCATGGGTTAACTTAGGTAAACAAATTGAAGACATGGGCGCCCATTCAATTTGTATCAAAGATATGGCTGGGTTATTAAAGCCATACGATGCGTTTGAATTAGTCAGCCGACTAAAGAGCAGTACCAATATTCCGGTTCATTTACATTGCCATGCAACGACAGGTTTGAGTGTTGCTACTTTGGTTAAAGCAGCAGAAGCTGGCGTTGATAATGTTGACACGGCTATATCATCTTTAAGTATGACTTATGGCCATAGTGCGACAGAAACTATCGTAGCTAGTTTTGAAGGTACTGAGCGAGCAACCGGTTTAGATTTGGTTAAATTGGAAGAGATTGCGCATTATTTTAGAGATATCCGCAAAAAATACGAACAATATGAAGGTAGCTTAAAAGGTGTAGACGGACGTATTTTAATATCTCAAGTGCCTGGTGGCATGTTAACCAATATGGAAAGCCAGTTAAAAGAACAAGGTGCCGCTGATAAGTTTGATGAGGTTATGCGCGAAATTCCTCGTGTTCGTGAAGACTTAGGCTTCATTCCTTTAGTAACGCCTACGTCACAAATTGTAGGTACGCAAGCGGTTATGAATGTAATGACAGGTGAGCGTTATAAAACGATTACTAAAGAAACTGCGGGTGTACTAAAAGGTGAATACGGTGCAACGCCTGCGCCTGTAAATAAAGAGTTACAAGATCGCGTTTTAGAGGGAGCAGAACCTATCACTTGCAGACCAGCCGATTTAATTGCCCCAGAAATGGCTAAATTGGTTGCTGAAGTTAAAAAGAAAGCTAAAGCTGAAGGGGTTAAATTAGCTAAAAACGTTGAAGAAGATGCTTTAATTAATGGTATGTTTGCCCAAGTTGGTTGGAAATTCTTGGCAAACAGAGGCAATGGGAGTGCATTTGAGGCTGCACCTCAGCCTAAAAACGCTGGTGCACTTAATACTCAAGCCATTGCTCAATCAAGTGAAGAGGTCTCAGGTACTATTGAAATGTATACCGTCAATGTGGATGGTAGAAGTTTTAATGTGTCAGTGGGGCCAGTAGGTTCGGCGTTGGCTATTCAACCGGTTGCTAGTGAAGAGGTCGCACCTGCTCTAGTTGTAAGTACGGGTGCTGTGGTTTATGCGCCTATGGCAGGCAATATTTTAAAAGTACTGATTGACGTTGGTAGTCAAGTGCAAGAAGGCGATGTGGTTGTTATTATGGAAGCCATGAAAATGGAAACAGAAGTGCGATCTAAATTCTCTGGCACAGTCAGCGCCGTTCATATTAAAGAAGGCGGAGCAGTTGCTGGTGGCAATGCGTTGATCACTTTATAACGCAAGTTTATCAAGAGATAATTTATGGAAAATTTGCTTTCACTTTGGCAAAGTACTGGACTATATAACTTTACATCTGGCCAAGCATTTATGATGCTGGTAGGGTTCTTGTTACTCTTCTTGGCGATAAAAAAAGGCTTTGAGCCTTTGTTATTATTGCCAATTGGCTTTGGGGCTATTCTGAGTAATATCCCTGTAGCAGGTATTGCTGAAGAGGGTGGTCTTTTGTACTACCTTTATTACGGGATTAAGTTAGGTATCTTCCCGCTCCTGATCTTTATGGGTGTAGGTGCTATGACGGACTTTGGTCCTATGTTAGCAAATCCCAAAACGCTATTATTAGGCGCGGCGGCTCAGTTTGGTATTTTTGCTTCTTTATTAGGTGCATTGGCGCTTAATGCTGTGCCCGGTTTGGAATTTAGTTTAAGAGATGCTGCAGCTATTGGTATTATTGGTGGTGCAGATGGCCCCACTGCCATCTATGTGGCTTCAAAATTAGCACCTGACTTACTGGGTGCCATTGCCGTTGCCGCTTATTCTTATATGGCTTTAGTGCCATTAATTCAGCCACCTATTATGAGGGCGTTAACCACAGAAGATGAACGCAAAATCGAAATGCAACAAATGCGTGTGGTGAGTCGGACTGAAAAAATAGTTTTTCCTTTGATGTTACTTGTTTTATCTATCTTATTATTACCCTCTGCAACGCCTTTAATAGGTATGTTTGCTTTGGGTAATTTGATGAATGCTTCTGGGGTCGTGGAGCGTTTAAGTCAGACAGCTCAAAATGAATTAATTAATATTGTGACTATCTTTTTGGGCTTATCAGTAGGTTCAAAGCTCAGCGCGGAAGCGTTCTTGCAGATAGAAACATTAGGTATTTTAGCGTTGGGTGCTGTAGCTTTTGCAATCGGTACAGCTTCTGGCGTGATTATGGCAAAAATCATGAATAGGTTTAGTGATACCCCAATTAATCCTTTAATTGGAGCGGCTGGTGTCTCCGCTGTCCCTATGGCGGCTCGTGTTGCCAATAAATTAGGTTTAGAGAGTAATCCACATAACTTTTTATTAATGCATGCGATGGGCCCCAATGTCGCCGGTGTTATTGGTTCGGCAGTTGCAGCCGGGGTATTGTTAAGTCTAGTAAAATAAATATTAACGAGTTCAAAATCTATAGATTTTAGACTCGTTAACGTTATGCGTTCTCCCACTCCGTTTAAGTTTTTCACTGTTCTTCATCTGATAACACGGGTTATCTCAATTTAATTCTAAATCCTTTTATTAGCATGGTTTTACTTGATTTTAGTCCGTATCAACTCGTAATTATCGGTATTATTTTTATGTGGACAGGTTTTGTCCGTACGGGGTTAGGTTTTGGCGGAGCCGCTTTGGGTTTACCGTTAATGCTATTTGTACAGAACAATCCTCTGTTATGGTTGCCCATTATCGCCACACATTTGCTATTTTTCTCTGCCCTAACTTTAGCCAATCGTTTGCATAATGTAGATTGGAACTATTTGGGGAAATCGGTAATTTATATTATTCCGCCTGCCATTGTGGGTGTTTTTGGATTAGTTAATTTTCCGCTGTTGTGGCTCAATACCTTTATCTATTCAATTACACTTTTTTACGGATTTATATGGCTATTTAATCGTGGCATTCAAAGTCAGCACGGCTGGGTTGATAGAATATTATTAATCTTAGGTGGCTATATAGCAGGAATATCATTAACAGGTGCACCGTTAATGGTCGCTGTTTATATGCGTAATGTTGATAAGTCTAAATTGAGAGATACGTTGTTTGTGTTATGGTTTATATTGGTTGGCATCAAAATGTCGACTTTTATCGCACTGTCTGTCGATTTGCATTTTATGTCGGCGGTTGCGCTGTTGCCCATTGCGGCTATTGGACATTTTATGGGATTAAGAGCCCATAGTCTCATTGTTCGAAAAGATCTGGTCTTTAAGCGATGGATCGGGGGCGGCTTGATAATAGTGAGTATTTTAGGTTTGTGCGAGCTTTATAAAACAACGTTACTAGAAAATTTAGCCAATCACTTCTCTTAAAAAGCCCGAACAGTTCTGACTCGATGCGTTAGGTTTTTATTGCCGGTAAATTGTTCACCAATATAAAAGTTCTGAAACCACGCATTAAAGCTATCACTTTCTGTACTACTCCAATAGAGTTGATTTGAAAAGCCGCCTACAAGATCCTTTTTGGCGTAGAGCATTTCTAATTCTGTTCTAGTGGGCAAGCGCCAATCGTGGTGGTTTTTTCCTGATCTGTTTTTTGCGTCATGCCAAGTGGTTTGCGCTGATAAATCTTCTTGGCTAGCAGCCAATCCATGAAACCCAGTGGTGTCTACATAAAAAACGATGCCTTCATCAGGAAGTCTATCCCCGATTTTATAAGCTGTCTTTTTTTCAGTTGAAACGGGTATTTCGTAGCCCGAGATTTGATGTTTAATAATGATGTTTCTAATCACTTCACTTGCGACTAAATGCCCAGCTGATTGAGCCACAATCTTATTAATTTCTTTAGCTGCATCCCGTTTTTCATTGCTGAGTAGCCAACGTGAGAAGCTTTGAATATCTTGGTTTTTACCAAAGAACTTTTCAATAAATTCCGTTTCTAATTGTTCTGCAATTGATTTTGCATCACTAAATTGTTTGCTTTGCAGTATTTCTTGTTTAAAACTGAAACTTAAATCCTTTGAAAGGATATTGAGGTTTTGATACAACTCATCCAGTCCCTCAACAAGCTCTACTGCTATAAGCCAGCCAGATTCCAAGTCGTTAGACTTCTCCGAAGAAGTGTTAGTTTGTTCTGGTTCTGACACCTGGTCATAGGATGCTTTAAAGCCAAACTGACTCTTTGTATAGTGTCTACGTTTGTCTGGATCAATAAGAACGGTATAGGCTTCGTTAATTTCTTTAGTCTTTTTGATGGCTTCTTCTCTATCACCGTCATATCTGTCAGGGTGATAGATCATCATGAGTGCTTTGTAAGCCGCTTTAACAACAGCCATTTCAGCGTTATCGGTAACACCTAAAATGCGATAAAAATCTTTTTGTGAGGTACTCATTTTGCACCTAAAAGGAATTGCATAAAGCGTAAAGCTATTTTGTGGGTCATCTTTATTGTAATTATTAGCTTTTTTATAACGATTTTAAAGTTAATCAAATGAGATTATTAAAGCGAAATTATAACAATATTAAGGCTGTAATATTAGGAATTGATTCAAATTTCTGTAAGATACATCAGATTAACACCCAAATCACTCAATGAATTTAAGAAATAGAGGCGCATTCTTTCCATGCTAAAAATCATCCAGCTGTTAGTTTTAAATGATAACTACATTTATCTTATTCATGATGAACTTTCAGGAGAAACAGCGGCGGTTGATCCAGCCGGAGCTGAGCCCGTTATAGACTATTTAGCTAAACAAGGTTGGCAGTTAAAGTATGTCTTAAACACACACCATCATTTGGATCATGTAGAAGGCAATACAGTTTTAAAACAAAGAACGGGCTGTACAGTAGTCGCCGGCCAAACGGATGCGCATCGTATTCCTGATTTCGATATTGGCGTTTCAGAGGGTGATGCGCTTTTCCTAGGGCAGCATAAGATAAAAGTCATGATCACACCCGGTCATACAACAGGCCATGTGGTTTATTATTTTGAAAAAGACGATTTGTTATTTTGCGGGGATACTTTATTTGTGATGGGCTGTGGTCGCTTGTTTGAAGGCACTCCTGAACAGATGTATGCATCATTACAAAAACTAAAAGCCTTGCCGGCTGAAACTAAAGTTTATTGCGCACATGAATATACCCAAGCGAATGGCAAGTTCGCACTCAGTGTTGAATCAGATAATCAGGTATTACAAGATAAACTGCAAAGAGTGGCCGAGCTTAGGCGTAATAATCTGTCAACAGTTCCTTCGACTATCGCTGAAGAGATAGCGACTAATCCTTTTTTTAGAACGGAGAGTTTAAGTATCCAAAAAAATTTGGATTTAGTGGGGGCGGAGCAAGTTGATATATTTACTGCGTTAAGAAAACGTAAAGACGTTTTTTAGATATAGAGGGTTAACGCATCAGATTACTTTACCTCTCCCTGATTAGAGAGAGGTAAGTCTTACTGTTTTAAATGGCCGATTATGCTTTAGGACGCATATGAGGGAATAACAATACATCGCGGATAGACTGTGCATCAGTAAATAGCATCACCAAACGGTCAATACCAATACCTTCACCGGCTGTTGGTGGCATGCCGTGCTCTAGTGCCACAATGTAGTCAGCATCAAAGTGCATGGCTTCATCATCACCGGCTTCTTTTTCTTCTACTTGCTTTTGGAAACGCGCCGCTTGATCTTCAGCATCATTTAACTCGGTAAAACCGTTGGCAATTTCTCTACCGCCGACAAAGAACTCAAAACGATCGGTCACATGCGGGTCGTTATCATTACGTCTAGCTAACGGTGATACTTCCACAGGATAAGCCGTAATAAAGGTAGGATTCATTAAACGACTTTCTACGGTTTTCTCAAAAATCTCAATTTGAATCTTACCCAAACCATAACTGTCTTTTACCGGGATGTGTAAACTTTGGGCTACTTTAACGGCGGCTTCACGTGTTTCAAGATCAGCGGCCGTTAGATTAGGGTTAAAGTGTAAGATAGATTCATTAACCGTCATGCGATCAAACGGTTTACCAAAGTCGTATTCTTCACCTTGATAAGTCACCACAGTTTGGCCTAAAACTTCTACCGCAATGCCTCTCAACATAGCTTCTGTTAAATCCATCAAATCATGGTATTCAGCATAGGCTTGATAAAACTCCAGCATCGTAAATTCTGGATTGTGGCGCGTTGATAATCCTTCGTTACGGAAGTTACGATTGATTTCAAAGACGCGTTCAAAACCACCCACGACTAAACGTTTTAAATACAACTCTGGCGCAATACGCAAATACATATCCATATCTAAAGCATTATGATGCGTCATAAAAGGCCGTGCGGTCGCACCACCAGGAATCACTTGCATCATGGGGGTTTCAACTTCTAAGAACTGGCGTTCTATTAAAAATTGACGAATATAGCTGACGATTTTTGAGCGTATTAAAAATGTATCTCGCGATTGTTCGCTCATAATTAAATCCAGATAACGCTGTCTGTATTTAATTTCTTGATCGGCAATGCCATGAAACTTTTCGGGTAAGGGGCGGAGTGCTTTAGTTAACAAACGAATGTCATCCACCTTAAGGCTCAATTCACCGGTTTGGGTGATAAACAGCACACCTTCGGCGCCAATAATGTCACCGATGTCCCATTTTTTAAATTGTTCGTTATAAAAGCCTTCTGGCAACGTATCACGCGTGACATACAGTTGGATTTTGCCAGACATATCTTGAATATGGGCAAAACTCGCTTTACCCATCACGCGCCGCGTCATAATTCTGCCAGCCAATTTAACGCGTATAGGCGTGGCTTCTAATTCTTCTTTCGTCTTTTCGCCATATTCGGCTAATAATTCACCGGCAATTGCCGTACGACGAAAATCAGTAGGGAAGGCGATACCTTCATTTTCACGTAACTCATTAAGTTTGCTACGACGTTGTTTAATCTGTTCTTGTTCGTCTTGGATAATATCTGACATGATTTCTAATGGGTAAATTATAAATAGAGTTATAAGCCGCTTTTTAAGCTAGCTTCAATAAATTGATCAAGATCGCCATCCAATACCGCTTGTGTGTTGCCGGTTTCGACACTGGTGCGTAAATCTTTAATGCGTGATTGGTCCAATACATAAGAGCGAATTTGGCTGCCCCAACCGATATCAGATTTAGTATCTTCCAAAGCTTGTGCGGTTTCGCTACGTTTACGCATTTCTAATTCGTACAATTTAGCTTTTAATTGCTTCATTGCGGTATCACGATTCTTATGTTGTGAGCGATCACTTTGGCATTGCACCACAATCCCGGTTGGATTATGCGTCATACGCACGGCAGATTCTGTTTTATTAACGTGCTGTCCACCCGCGCCACTAGCTCGATATACATCGATCCGAATATCAGCTGGGTTAATATCGATATCAATATCATCATCAATTTCTGGCGATACAAACACAGATGCAAATGAGGTATGACGACGATTACCCGAGTCAAAAGGGGATTTTCTGACTAAGCGGTGCACGCCCGTTTCGGTACGTAACCAGCCAAAGGCATATTCGCCCTCAAATTTGATGGTGGCACTCTTAATGCCCGCGACATCACCTTGTGATTCTTCAATAAGTTCGGTTTTAAAGCCTTTGCGCTCACCCCAACGTAAAAACATCCGTTCAATCATAGAGGCCCAGTCTTGTGCTTCTGTACCCCCCGAACCTGATTGGATATCTAAAAAGGCATTATTGGCATCCATCTCGCCAGAGAACATCCGTCTAAACTCTAAATCGGCGACTCTTTTTTCGAAGTGTTCTAAATCATCAACGACCGTATCTACGGTTTCATCGTCTTCTTCTTCCACCGCCATGAGTAATAACTCTTCAGCATCGGCTAAACCGCGTTCGAGGTCATTAATGGTGTTAACGATCACTTCTAATTGCCCGCGTTCTTTACCGAGCGATTGAGCTTGTTCTGGGTTATCCCAGATTTTTGGATTTTCGAGTTCGCGTAAAACTTCGATTAAGCGTTCGCTTTTAACATCAAAGTCAAAGATACCCCCTTAAAGAGTTACCACGGCTCTTTAAGTCGGCGATTTTATTTTTAATGGGATTTATTTCTTGCATGCTGACTGTGTATCAATGACTATCAGTGTCAGGGTTAATTAGAACCTAGTCTGATAAGTACTTAAAAGGTGTTGATTATAAATTATAATTAAGCGATGGGCATTAATAATTAAGTTAAAATAACTGCTTATGGGTATTTTGGAGGCTGGAGTAGTCGATGAAGATTGTAGCTTTATATAGCATTAAAGGTGGCGTGGGTAAGACCTCTAGTGCAGTTAATTTGGCGTTTATTGCGGCGAGCCAGGGATATCGCACACTGGTTTGGGATTTAGATCCGCAAGGTGCAAGCAGTTATTATTTTAGAATTAAGCCAAAAGTAAAAGGGGGCAGTAAAGACTTAATAGCGGGTAAGCGTGAGCTTGATGGCCTAATTAAAGGCACTGATTTTAATAACCTGGATTTATTGCCCGCAGATTTTTCATTTAGAAATTTAGATCTCGTACTGGATGCCAAAAAGAAACCGACTCAGCAGCTTAAAAAGTTATTAAAGCCTTTAGCAGAAGACTATGACTATATCTTTTTAGATTGTCCGCCCAATATTTCGCTGTTATCAGAAGCGGTATTTGCCACCGCAGATATTTTACTATCGCCAATCATCCCTACCACCTTATCCTTAAGAACCTTAGAGCAACTTAAAGAATTTATAGCTGAAAACGACCTAAAAAATGTTGCGTTAGTGCCATTCTTTTCTATGGTGGATCGTCGCAAAAATATGCATAAAGAAATGATGGATAGCTTGGCAAAAACGCATCCAGAGATATTAAAAACACCGATCCCTTATGCTAGTGATATAGAAAGGATGGGCTTAGAACGCATGCCATTGGGTGGCTTTTCAACTAAGAGTCGATCCTTACAAGCCTATCAAACCTTGTGGCAAGAGATATTGGGCCGTTAGGTTGATCGATGATTACGATAATTCAACGAGTGACTTCTGCAAAGGTGACGGTCAATAATATTGACATAGGCGCTATTGAAACGGGGATTATGGCTTTAGTAGCCGTAGAGAAAAACGATACAGAAAAAGACGCAGAACGCTTACTAGAGCGTATTCTTAACTATCGGATATTTGCAGATGCCGATGATAAGATGAACTTAAGCTTAAGAACCATTAACGGTGGCTTATTACTTATTCCACAATTTACCTTAGCAGCAGATACCCAAAAGGGTAATCGCCCGAGTTTTATCAGTGCGGCTACACCAGAAAAAGGCTTAGTGTTATTCACCTATTTGCAGAATTTAGCACTTAAGACTTATGAGAACGTGCAATTTGGTGAATTTGGTGCCGATATGCAAGTGTCACTGGTTAATAATGGCCCTGTCACGTTTACATTAAGAACGGCATCTTAAAATTGGTGATCAAAGATCACTCCTGTTCTTGTGTCTATACCTTGCGTTGGATAAAAAGGTAGTACCGCAAACACGTATCAAATATTAAAACCGTGGATGCAATAATGCGAAAAACTTAAGCGATGTAGAAAAAAATAAGAGCCGTTTTCTACAGGCATAAGGCTTAGGTGAAAATGGTGTGCTGTGCGTTTCTCGCAAATGGCTTGTGCGAGAGGGAGGTATGCGATTAATTTCGCCGATAGGAAGATTGTTTACGCTTTTAGAAAACGCGAGACACTCAACGCAGTCTAAAACCTGCGGCTGGAGCACGCGAAACGCGATTGCAAACTCAAAAGAACACGAAAAAAAATAAGGATTCGCGTATGGGTCAGAGCATACACCTATTCAACATTAAATTTGTGGTTTACTTTACTTCGCCGCGAAATTGATATTTTAGAAACGTATCCAAGCCTTGGATACGCTATTCGCGCTCGCTAAAAAATTAGTGGAGTTCACCGATTCGCGAAAAAAGTAAGGTAGCCACGGTTAACGTTTAATATCCGCTTTTTGCGTAGCTTAACGGCGAATTGCGTTTCTGATATTTATGTTGGATGTTTCAGACGTGTGTCGCGTAAGCTAATTGCGTGTAATTTTTTGATAATCGATGTTGGGTGTCTATTTATGGCACTGAAATATATAGGTTTTTATTTAAAAGTCCATTTAACCCCCGCTAGAGCCCGTATAATTTATCAACTCCAACATTAAATCTACCACCGTATTCAATTAAACTTCCCGCACTAGAAAGGGGCGTAAGACTAAAACGATAATCGACAAACCTGACCCAATCCAAAATATCTAATTTTGTTGGTTCTTGCAATTGCAACGATTGAATAAGCTCGTGCCTAAAACGTCTTCGCTCAGGCTCGAGAGAAAAATGCATAGTATCTTCTAGCTCATCAAGATCTTTTGATAATTTCGCACATTCTTGTAAATCAGCATGACTAAATCTATCAAACTCTAAAAGACCAAGGGGTTGCTTGTTCTGCAATTTCGGCCTAGGAAAATTTGGAGGTAGTTTCTTCGCCACAAAGATTAATTGGTCGTGACTTGATCTATCTCTTGAGGACGATTCTTTTTGATGGCAGCATTGATAATGAACTTGCGTAGTCGATCAAAACGGCCTAATCGAATCATATCTTGAGGAGCAATATCACCAAGTAGTGGATTGCGAGTCTTGAACCACAACACGGTTTTTTCGGTATTGCCATCAAAGAAATCTGCAACCATGTTAATAGTATTAGAAATTTCCTCGAGCCTATCACGCATCTGTTCTGGTATGGCATCATCGAAACGGACTGAACTTAATGATACCGATGATATCTTTGATATATCTTAGCGTTTAAACCCTAACGTATCAGATACGATTTTAGGCTGAAATGAACGGCCATGCCCAAAGTTAAAGTGGTCCTTAGGCACACTATCGAATAAACCGAAATTAATGTCTTTCTGTATATCGCCAAGTTGCATCATAAAAGTACCGAAAAAATTCTTAATAAAACAATTACAAACCAGATACTAACCAATTTTATAACAAAAAATATACAGACGAAACTATTCGATGATCAACTTTTTGCAGATTTCAATAGTATTAACATTACACTACTTAAAATTTTTCGATTACACATTTTGTTTTACATACATGAGTAAATGATAAATCTGATCTAATGTGACATTGAATAATAACTCGATATATTCAAGTCAGTTTTTTTATACTCTATTGCGCACCCTACAAAGACGAGTTAAACATTGGAAAGCGACACAAGGTCCCGATAAGCCAGTCATCTTTCGACAATCGGTCCCTGTGGGTCAATAAGGTCTATCTGACTTCAGTCATCCCAATTCCATAATAACGATACACGGAAAAATGTTTAATCATCTTTTATACCAGTTTCGTTTGGCTCAGGCATATATGACTATGTCTGAGGTTTACATCATTTTTAAATCGTCAACGTGTAATTGAGCGTCAATTAAGAAGCGCACTTTATACGACACTTACATACAGGATGATCAATGATGTGAGCGGCGTATGCTAGAGATGCGGTAATATCTTCTGGTTCAAGATAGGGATAATCTTAAAGGATTTCTGAAGTACTCGCCCCTGAGGCTAATAAGTCAAGTATGTCTTTTACTCTGATTCGCATATTAAGAATACAGGGTCTTCCACCACAGATGAGTGGGTCAATTGTAATTCTATTGAATGTATTCATTTGTTTATAACCATAACAATATGTTTTGTAGGCTAATTTATATAATATCACGAGATTTTAAGTTTATATGCCTAAAGCTTCGCCTTTGGCTTTCTTAGCTAGGTGTTCCAGTTGTAACATTACCTTAATTTTGGCCTGTTAAAATCAAACGTGGTTAGCACATTTTATTAATTTTGATTAAAGGTTGGTTATGAATAAAACCTATCGAACTATCTGGATTTCAGATTTGCATTTAGGCTCAACTCAGTGTCATGGAGAAATGTTACTCGATTTCTTAAAGTACAACGACAGTGAGAAGTTATATTTGGTGGGTGATATTATTGATTTTTGGTCTTTATCAAAAAAGATGTATTGGCCTAGAGACCATAATACGGTCATTCAAAAAATATTGCGTAAAGCGCGACACGGTACTCAGGTTATTTATGTGCCCGGTAATCATGATGAGAATGTGCGGGAATATGATCAGTATGTCTTTGGTGACATTGTCGTAAAGAACTCTGATGTGCATGAGACTGTTGATGGTAAGAGGTTTTTAATTGTGCATGGGGATGAATACGATACGATTGCGCAATGCCATAAGTGGCTGGCTAAAATTGGTAGCGAAGGGTATGATTTTTTAATTTGGATCAATCGCTTTTTACGCATTATTCGTCGTTGGTTAGGTTTGCAATCAAACTTTTCTTTAGCGGCTTACGTAAAATTTAAAGTTAAAAATGCGGTGCAGTTTATTTCTGATTATGAAGAAAGCATTGTGAGTACTTTAACGGATCGTGATTTGGACGGTGTTATTTGCGGTCATATACATCACGCTGAAATTAAAGAGATTAATGGCTTCTTATATGTCAATACGGGTGACTTTGTAGAAAGTTGTACGGCAATTGTTGAACACTTTAATGGCAGTCTTGAGCTTATTAGATGGGTAAAGGTTGAATCAACTGCGGTTGAGCCTGTTGAGCAAGCCGTCAGCGCTCTTTGAGCCTATTCCGTTTTATTGGGTTTTATCGACTTAACACATATCTTCTTTAAGACGAATAAGGAAGATTTAGTCTATAATTTGGTCAATTCTTTATTTATCCCCTAGGTAATTATCCTATGAATCGCAGTTTCTACACGGTTCTTGCTGCGCAATTTTTTTCCTCATTAAGTGATAACGCTTTGCTTTTTGCGGCCATCGCGTTGTTAAAAAATATCAATGCTCCCGCTTGGGAGACACCTGTCTTACAAGAGTTTTTTGTTTTCGCCTTTATTATACTTGCGCCGTTTGTGGGGGCTTTTTCTGATGCTTTACCCAAGGGTAAAGTCATGTTTATTAGTAATAGTATTAAGATGGTGGGCTGTTTTGCTATGTTAGTGGGCTTACATCCCCTGCTGGCTTATGCCATTGTGGGTGTGGGCGCGGCTTTATATTCTCCAGCAAAATATGGAATATTAACGGAATGTCTACCGGTTGAACGTTTGGTTTGGGCAAACGGCTGGATGGAAGG